>DAOUFY010000137.1:0-4650 GCA_034429745.1 Anaerolineales bacterium | reverse complement strand
TGTTTGGCTTCAGGAGGAAGTTTATCCCATGAATTAATATTAGAAATATCACATAACCATCCGGAAAATGATTTATATATAGGTCTGATTGGATTATTCAGAAAGAAGCCTAAAGGCGGTTCAGTATAACTTCCCTCATTAGATTGGTATGCAACACAAAGAGATATTTGTGAAAGGTTACTTAAAATGTCCAGTTTGGTTAAAAATAATTCGGTAATGCCGCTAGTCATGACAGCATACTTTAAAAGAGGGATATCAAGCCAACCTACTCTTCGAGGTCGTCCTGTAGTTGTTCCATATTCATCCCAGGGATGAACACCACTCCCTCTTAAAGCACTTGCGGTTGGTTCACCAAGTTCGGTTGGGAATGGTCCTTCTCCTACTCTGGTTTGAAAAACTTTCGTAACTCCTATTACTTTTCGAATCCATTTTGGGCCAACACCAAGACCTGATAAAGCTCCGACCGAAGTGGTTGTTGAACTTGTTACATAGGGGTAAGTACCATGGTCAATGTCAAGCAATATTCCTTGAGCACCTTCAGCTAAGACGAATTTTCGATCCAGTAAAGAGTTATAGAGAAAAGAAGCAGTGTTACGTATATATGGGATTAAACATTCAGCATCTTGCATGTATTGAGATACAGTGTTATTTATATCTAATGGAGAAAATTGATAGATTTTTTCTAAAGTAAGATTTGCATCTTCAATTTGTTTTATAAGTTTTTGCTTAAAAGTTGAGAGATCCAGCAACTCGGCTACTCTCAAACCATCGCGTGAAAATTTTGATGTGTATGCCGGACCAATTCCACGCAAAGTTGTACCTAACTTTTTATTCTTTCTGGCATTTTCCTTTGCAGCATCAAGAGCAAGATGTGCTGGTGTTATTAAATGGGCAGCATGAGAAATAAACAATCGGTTAGGAGAAATATCAACCCCATTATCGGTAAGCATTTGTACCTCTTTGTTGAAAGAGGAAGGGTTGATTACCATTCCATTACCTAAAATTCCTATAGTATGAGGATGAATGATACCGCTAGGAAGCAAATGTAATTTGAATATTTTTTCTTTTATTGTTACAGTATGACCTGCATTATCACCCCCATTGTATCTAGCAACAATATCTGCTTGTGAAGATAAAAGATCAACTAAACGTCCCTTACCTTCATCACCCCATTGTGTTCCAATAACGATATCTAAAGGCATAGTATTTTACGAATTTCTCCTTAAGGTGTTTTATTTGTTCTTTTTGCTCCAAAAAGTAATTAAAGGTTGTTCTTTTGGAATAATGATATCACTAACACCAACATTTTTACAAACGATTTCGTCTTTTCGATGGCCAACTCTTTCTGGATAATATCTATTGTTTTCCATCCAAGCTGCAGGCCAGTTTGCATTTCTAAATCGAATATGCCATCCGTAAAAAGTATCAAAATGCTTGCCAACTAAGTCTATTGGTTCGCCGACAAATTCATCTACGGTTTCGACTATACCAATATGTCCGGGACGAAGCTGGTAATATTCCGAATAAGCATGTCCGGTAAAACTGTATCGGTACATAAAAGCTTGGGGTTGAATAATTATTGTATCTCCCTCATGAGGAGTATCTTGTTTTATCCATAAACCATGTTTTATCGGTAATTTACTAAAGTAATCTAATGTTACCATTAAATCGGGACTTAAACCAGCGACACCGATAGAGACAACTGATCCAAGTTGAGAACGACTCCAGTAAGATACACATTGACAATCTGTTATTATCGGAAGATTAGTAGCGTAAGGGATAGGATATTTTTCAGACCAAGCAAAAAGTAATTGATGCTCATTAGTAATGTTTTGGTAATGAGTAAGTGGAGAAAGACATACTTCAATTTCATAGGAAGACCAAGATTTAAAAAGCCTTTGAT
The DNA here is from genome assembly GCA_034429745.1 of Anaerolineales bacterium. Lineage (GTDB taxonomy): Bacteria > Chloroflexota > Anaerolineae > Anaerolineales > DRKV01 > JBAXBF01. The sequence continues at coordinate 2,747 of DAOUFY010000137.1, read as the reverse complement.
AGTGGAAGTCTCGATAACCATCAGCTTTAGCTATTAGTATGTGTGATTGATTACCAAATCTCAATGGGTAGATACGGGCAATACCTTTGTCATCTGTGAAACTATATGATTGACTACCTGCATGAATTGCGGCGGTTGGTATTTCGATTCTTGTTTTAGGTATTGCATTTCCAGTGACACAATCACTCACCACTACTATTAGATTTACATCATTGGAAGTATTATTAAATTCTATGGGGGTCGGCAATAAAAAAGAAAAAAGAAGAAAAACGTTCATTAAGTGAAATTTTACTGAAAGAATTTTAGCAATCATTCTTGATGTTTCCAACTAGTATAATTAATTGGATATTAAAAGATTTATAAAAATTCTTTAGCATATTTTATAATCGAATTATTAAAAAAGACAATAGTTCTTTAGGGGGATTTAAAAGAGGCACCCTGTTGGATGCCTCTTTTAATAAATATAAATTTATTTTTTACTTTTTCTTCAAAATGATACGTGCATCAACTACCTTGACACCTTTGCCTTGTTCATAGACTAAGACTGGATTCGCATCTGTTTCAGCTACTTCATCTTTTAGATCTTCGATCATTTGGGAATATCGACTGAGAACATCAGCAAGAGATTTGACATCTCGCGGCTTTTCACCACGAACACCTTTCAGAATAGGAGCACCGCGAATTTCTGTCAGCATGCTTTCGGCTTCTTGTATGGATATAGGAGCAACGCGGAAAGTTACATCCTTTAATACTTCAACAAATATGCCGCCTAATCCAAACATCACTGTTGCTTCAAAGGTAGGGTCATTTACAGAACCAATGATTACTTCTGTACCCCAATCAGCCATCTCTTGAATAGCAATGCCATGAATAACCGCGTCCTCATTATACTTTTTAGCATTAGCTAAAATTGTTCTGTAAGCTTCACGAGCTCCTTGATCGTCTTTAATATTTACTTTTACACCACCAGCATCAGATTTATGAAGAATATCTGGTGAAACAATTTTCATAACAATAGGATAGCCAATTTTATTAGCTAGCTCTACAGCTTCATTTTCTGATTTAGCTAACAGAGTTTTTGTAACAGGTAATCCATAGGCTGCGAAGACATCTTTAGATTCAATTTCAGTTAAGGCAGTTCGCTTGTCAGCTCGAGCATTCGCAATAATGTTTTTAGCTTTTTCCTTATCAATATTTTTATACGGTGTAAATTGATACTGTAACTTTTCGCGGGTACGTGTAAATTGTCTCAATGCAGCAATTGCTCTTACAGCTAAATCTGGTGCCCAGAAAGCCGGGATCCCATGTTCAATGAGCCATTGAATGGCTTTTTCGCATTTTTCTCCACCTACCATTGAAACACTGACGGGTTTATCTTTAATACCAGATTCTACAATGGCTTTGTGAATATGTTGAGCAATTTCAAGAGGATTAGTTATCGCTGTCTCACAATAGAGAACTGTCAAGCCATCAACCCATGGGTGAGAAATGGCAAATTTTGTTGTTTGATAATACCAGTCATTGCCAGCCATGCCGGTCATATCTACTGGATTCTTGGCTGACCCAAATTCTGGCATATATTTCTTAAATTCCTCCTGGACATCTTTAGGAACAAATTGCAAAGGAAGACCATAAAATTCAGCTGCGTCAGTAGCTAATACCCCGACTCCACCACCGTTGGTTGTAATCAAGTAATTATCACCTTTCATTGGTGGTTGAAGGGAAAACACAGTAGTGAGATTGAATAAATCTTCCAAATCAGTTGCTTGGATGATACCGCATTGCTGAAATGCAGCTCCATAAACCTTAGTTGCTCCAGCTAGTGAACCAGTATGGGAAGCAGCGGCGGCTGCTCCATGTTCTGAGATACCGGCTTTTAGAGCTATAATCGGTTTTTTTGCTGAACGTGCAGCTTGGATGAAGTGCCTACCATTCTTCAATCCTTCGATATGTAGGCTGATGCAATCTGTGTTATCATCTTTTTGATCCAACCACTCAATCAAATCCGCAAAATCAACATCAGCCATATTGCCGATTGAAATGAGTTTTTCAAAACCAACCCGCCGGATATAAGAGGCAGCATCAAGGGCAATTAAGAGAGCACCACTCTGTGTAACTAAAGAAGCCCTGCCTTCTAATGGTAGAAGGGGAGCAAAGGAAGCATTCATTTTATCAGCATTCGATAAGGTGCCAACAATGTTAGGCCCTAATATACACATGCCATATTTATGGGCAATTTCAACGATTTTATCTTCTGTTGCTTTATCACCCACTTCACTAAACCCTGAAGTGATGATAATTAATCCTTTTACTCCCTTTTTTCCGCATTCTTCTGTAACCGCTGGCACATGTTTTGCAGGAACACAGATTACGGCCCCTTCAACCTCATCGGGAACATCACTGATTGAAGGATATGCTTTAACTCCAAGAATTTCTGATACTTGGGGGTTAATGGGATAAAATTTCCCTTTATAGCCGCTATTAATAAGGTTATACACGACTGTGTAGCCTATTTTGCCGGGTGTTGCAGAAGCTCCTATAATAGCCAGTGATTTAGGCCGAAGCAGCTTAGTGATAAGATCATGATCCATTATATTTTTATTTCCTCCGTTTTCTTTGTTTTCAACGAGTATGATTTATTCTCGTTGTTGAATTTGCTAATTATTAATACCGCGAATTGCTATGCTTGCGGTTTTGATTTTGTAGTGTTTGTTTATATTTATAAGTAGAGACGTTAACCCTTCAAG
>DAOUFY010000136.1:0-1700 GCA_034429745.1 Anaerolineales bacterium | reverse complement strand
CTGCTGATGTTAAAATTACCCCTAAAAAACCCGGTATTCAAAAGCTGACTACACGCATTCATTATATTGATGATTTTGGCAAGCCACGAACGATTAAAAAAGATTTGGCTCTCAATATTCAAGCACCACCTACCCCACCGCCGATAGATGAGAGTATGTTCCAACAGCAAGAACAAGGCAATTTCTGGGATCAAGTGCTTCTTTTCTTACGCCGTTTGTTTGGGCTTGAACCTGCTCTGCCTCAGGAATTAACGCCGCCTCCCGAAAAACCGCTGATGAAAATGGATAGCTTGAATAATCAATCGTTTGTTGCTGAAAATGCAACGGCTAAAGCTGCTTTTTATCCCACATTTGAACAAAACGAGACTGCCTCGGCAAAATATACAATTATCGCCGGTGCAGTTTTACTCCTCTTGTTTGGCGGAGGTGGAAGTGTGTTCATCATACAAAAAAAGCAGCATAGAAAAAAGCGCAAACGCCGCATACCCGACGAACCGCTGCTTTAAGTAAAAACGGCGGTATGTTATAATGATCTTATTGTCTTCGCTTTCACCTCTTAATGCGAATTAACCTAGCTTGTGCTACACTGTCTATGCACATGCCCCAAAACAAAGGATGAATGATGAATAACCAACACTTTTCCTCATCTCTCTTGCTTGATTTTGGCAATAAGCTGTTAAATCAACTACTGCTTGAAGTCAAATCAGATGAAACCGTAAAAAATCTTTTCATTTCTCCCCTATCCTTGCATTTCGCTTTAGGGTTGGTGATGAAAGGCGCTCAAGGCGATACTCAACGGGAAATGATAAATTTATTCGGTTTCCCTGCAGAACAGCTTGCAAACTTTTTCCAATATTCCGAAGACCTATTCAAAGCTCTTTCCACTTCTTTGAACGGAATCCAACTTCTCAATGCAGTAGCTCTATGGGTAAATCAACGCTTTCCTCTTAAAGGTGATTTTATTACCTGGGCGCAAACCGCCTACCAAGCTCAAATACAAAATCGCGATTTCTCAAACCCTGCAGTAATTCGAGAGATTAATCATTGGGTGCAAGAAGCTACACAACAGCATATTAATAGTGTTATCGAGCGCTTATCTCCAGCTGCTGCAGCTGTAATATTGAATGCCATCTTTTTTAAGGGAACTTGGCAGACAGCTTTTGACCCTAAATCCACCAGACCTGCCCCCTTTTACCTCATAAACGGAAAAGCTATTGACGTACCAATGATGAGCCAAAAAGGAAAGTACAATTATTTCAAAGATGGCGAAGTTGAAATGCTTCTTCTTCCTTATCAAGGTGAGCATGCCTCTTTTATTATCGTATTGCCTGATAAGCAAATCAGGTTAGACTTATCAAAAATCCAATCCCTTCAACAAAAGCTGTCTAAGCTGGATTTAATAGAGCAGTTAACAAAGTCTAAAAAAGTAGAAGTCAGTATCACTCTGCCGCGTCTTAATATTGAATGCAGCTTAGAGCTGACCAAGGCTCTGCAATCATTAGGGGTAAAATCAGCATTCATCGAATCACTTGCCGACTTCAGCAAAATGTGCAATGTTCCTCCCAAAGTTTACATCAGTGAAATACTGCATAAAACAACCTTAGACGTAAATGAGGAAGGTACAGAAGCCAGCGCAGCCACAAAGATCACCATGATGAGCAAAGCCATCACCAAAACAATAAGGTTTATTGTCGATCGTC
>DAOUFY010000135.1:0-4941 GCA_034429745.1 Anaerolineales bacterium | reverse complement strand
CTCCTGGTTGATAGCCTTATGGATGATTTAGTTATATACTGCCTATTAAACCACTTAATAATTTACAGAAAAAAGAGATGTGCATTAAGTTTAAAAATATGATATAATATTTTTATACAATAGAATATATTGCACGGGGAGCTCGGTGCACCGGGCTGAGAGGAGGATGAAAGCAACGTCCTCGACCCGCAAACCTGATCCGGGTAATGCCGGCGGAGGGATTGCATAAATAAAAATGTTTTTTCCTCCCTCCAATGGCTGCCTTCTTGGAGGGAGTTTTATGTTAAATTATCAAAGAGCTTGCATTTTTGCTAATGGGACTGTTGAGAATCCTACATTCATCCAATCACACCTTACACCCAACGATCTGCTCATCGCTGCGGATGGGGGCAGTAAAACCTTAACCGCCTTAGGGCTTATTCCTCATATTCTTATTGGAGATTTGGATTCGACATCGGAACAGCAGCTTCTCTCTCTAACCAACCACCAAACCATCATTCTTCGTTACCCTCAAGCAAAAAATGAGACCGATCTTGAATTGGCATTGCAGTATGCCCTCGATCAAAAGTTCTCCGAAATCCTTATCTTTGGTGCCCTTGGTGGACGGTGGGATATGAGTTTGGCGAATCTTTTCCTGCTCACCTATCCGTTTTTGCAAAAAAACCTAACCCAACCCATTAAAATTTCCATCATCGAACCAAATCAAACGTTTAATCTCATTACACAAAATTCCCCTCTCATCATTTTTGGCAAACCAGATGATACAGTTTCTCTCCTGCCATTATCCCCTATTGTTGAAGGTGTTGAGACGGATAATTTGCTCTATCCGCTAAAGAAAGAAAGTTTATATTTTGGCACTACTCGCGGTATTAGCAACGTTATGCTTGGTGATCGTGCTTCTGTGAAGATACAAAATGGTCTTCTACTGTGTATTCATACTTCGCAATCATAATACGATAATTTTTTGGAGGTTCAAATGAAAAAGCATCTGTATATAATTTTATCTGTCTTGCTGATGAATATCTTTTTAGTCAGCTGTTCATCTAATCAATCTTCAACCCCTACATCGAAACCACAGACCAATTCAACGCCTAACCAACCCACCGCTACTATAGGCAAACGTTCCCTAAGAGTATTGACCCATGATTCCTTCAACATGACAGCAGCCGTCCTTGAAAAATTCAAGCAAGAAAACAATATTGAAGTAAATTTTATAAAAGGCGGTGACGCAGGTTCCACTCTTAATAAAGTATTGCTCTCTAAAGACAACCCCCCTGCTGATGTTCTTTATGGAATTGACAATACCTTTCTGGGGAGAGCATTAGAAGAAGGCATCTTTGAACCCTATAGCTCCCCTCAAGCTCAAGATATCCCTGACCACCTAAAGCTCGATCCATTGCTGCGGGCAATTCCAGTAGATTATGGTGATGTCTGCCTAAATTACGACAAATCTTTCTTAGCTCAAAACAACTTACTTCCTCCTCAATCATTGGATGATTTAACCAAGCCCATTTATAAAAGCATGCTGGTCGTTCAGAATCCGGCTACTTCTTCTCCAGGATTGGCTTTTCTTTTTACCACCATTGGAAAGTTTGGAGAAAATGGTTATCTTGACTATTGGAAGAAGTTGCTTAATAATGATGTGAAAATCGTCAACGACTGGGAAACCGCCTATTATGTAGAATTCAGCCGCTACGGAGGAACTCGCCCAATGGTTATCTCTTACGCCTCAAGCCCAGCTTATGAAGTAATTGGCGCAGAAGAACCAGTACAAGAACCTCTCTCAGCAGCACTCACAGCGGATGATACATGTTTCAGACAGATTGAGTTTGTAGGTCTGCTTAAGGGAGCTCAGCACACCGAAGAAGCAAAACTTTGGATAGATTTTATGCTTTCCGTACCGTTTCAAGAAGATATTCCCGGCCAAATGTACATGATGCCTGTAAACCCTCAAGCTAAAGTGGATGAACGCTTTATGAGCTTGTTGACCATTCCTCAAAAACCAGTCGAGCTAAGTCCAAAAGATATAGCCGAAAAACGCGAACAATGGTTGAAAACATGGACCGAAAACATCTTAAGGTAATAGATTACCGAATGGTTTTTTGGGTAGTACCGCTCATTTTTTTGAGCCTTTTTTACCTTTACCCACTTGGGCGCATAATCTTTATTAGCATGGATCGCGCTCAAGGAGCTATACTGACTACCTTATACGAGACTTTGTCCTCAGCATATTTTTGGCGCATCACAAGCTTTACCTTTTACCAAGCTGTTCTTTCAACGTTGGTTACTTTGCTTATCGGGTTGCCGGGAGCATTTTATTTAGGCAAATATCGTTTTCCAGGGCGCGATTTAATTCGCGCCCTGAGCAATGTTCCCTTTATCATGCCCACTATCGTTACTGCAATGGCTTTTGATGCGTTACTTGGTCCTCGTGGGTGGGTCAATTTGCTACTAATGTACATCTTTAACCTACAGACTCCCCCCATCACATTTTCACATACCTTCCTTGCTATTATTGTTGCTCATGTTTTCTACAACACTACAATTATCTTACGCATTGTAGGAGACTTTTGGGGACGTTTAGATGAACGACTCACCCATGTTGCCCAAACCTTAGGAGCATCACCGTTACAGGCATTCATTACGATAATAGTACCGCTTATTTTGCCAGCCGTTGCTTCAGCGTCTCTGCTTGTATTCATCTTTGATTTCACCTCATTTGGGGTTATCCTAGTGCTTGGAGGTGTAAAGTTTTCAACCTTGGAGACTGAAATATACTACCAAACCATCTCTCTTTTCAATTTACCCACAGCAGCTATTCTCTCACTTTTTCAACTATGCTGCACGCTTAGCTTCACTATTCTTTATCTTTATTTGAATCAGCGATATACCACCCCATTACCTTTACGTTCTCAAAACCCACCTTTACTCTCTTTAAGCTCTATGCGTCAAAAAGTCCTAGCTGCAATTGTACTTGGGGTTATTTCCAGTTGGCTTATATTGCCATTGCTCGCTTGTCTCATGCGTTCTTTTACAAATATGGAAGTTTTATCTTCAAATCCTCCTTCTTTTTCATTGAGCTTTACATTTAACCACTATATCCATTTGTTAAATAACACCGATACGTCCATATTTTATGGTTCTCCGCTAAAAGCACTAACCATATCTCTCAGTTATGCCCTGTCAACAGTTTTCTTATCTCTTTTAATTGGTATTCCTACAGCTTGGCTGCTTGTCAATAAACCCCAAAACAGCCGGGCGACAATTTTGCATAAAAGTATAGACACGTTGATTATGCTTCCATTAGGAACATCAGCTGTTACATTAGGATTAGGACTCATTATATCCTTCAATAAGCCACCGCTTGATCTTCGAGCTTCAGTATTGCTTATTCCTTTAGCCCACACGCTGATTGCCTTTCCATTTGTCGTTCGCAGTTTAGTCCCGGCATTGCAGAGCATCCAACCGCGTTATCGAGAAGCGGCTGCTTTATGCGGTGCATCGCCGCGGCAAACTTTTCTCCATGTTGATCTACCGCTTATCTTGCGAGCTGTGGTTGTTGCAGCTGCCTTTGCTTTTACCATCTCCCTTGGAGAATTTGGGGCAACTTCCATACTAACACGTCCTGAATACCCAACTCTCCCTATTATGATCTTTCGCTTTTTTTCAAGGCCTGGCTTTTCGAACTATAGTCAAGGCTTAGCTCTTTCCTCGATATTAATGCTCTTATGTGCTTTCAGCCTTCTATTCATTGAACGGTTCAAACTCAACCCAATCTTCTCTCAATCTACGCAAAATTAACGCTATGAGTTTATCTTTATACCAAATCACAAAAGTTTTTGAAGAAAATTTTGCCATAGACTCAATTTCCTTCTCAATAGAGCCGAATACCATTTGTGCGCTATTAGGACCAAGCGGTTGCGGCAAATCTACCCTGCTATCAATCATCGCTGGACTTATCCCTCCTGACAAGGGAGAAATTCGTTGGAAGGGAGCGCTTATCAATCATCTACTACCTCATCAACGTAATTTTGGGCTTGTTTTCCAAGACTATGCTTTATTTCCTCATCTCAATGTGGAAGAAAATATTAGCTTCGGGCTGCGGATGCAGAGAAAACCTCAAAGTATTATTAATGAACGAGTAAGTTATTTACTTAATCTTGTAGAATTAGAAGGCTATGCGAAACGCAATGTTCTCACCTTATCCGGCGGTGAACAGCAGCGAGTCGCTCTCGCCCGAGCCCTTGCACCACAACCTGAGTTGCTTATGTTGGATGAGCCGTTTAGTGCTCTCGATCGAAGCCTGCGCACCCAGCTTCTCTATAAATTGCGCCAAATTCTTCGCAGCACTAAACAAACTGCTATCTACGTAACCCACGATCAAGAAGAAGCTTTCGCCATCGCGGATTACATCATCCTCATGCAGCATGGTAAAATAATTCAACAAGGCACTCCCCAAGATCTTTATTTCCACCCCAATTCCGCTTTCACTGCTCAGTTCTTAGGCTTTGGAAACCTCATCCCTGCCAACTTTACAATTGAAAATCAGTATCTTATTGTTCATACTCCATTAGGAACCTGGAAGTTACCTTATGATCATAATATTCATACAGAACAAAAAGGTTTATTACTGATTCGCCCTGACTTCATCCACCTTGGAAACGATGAAAATTATGATATTTCAGGCATATTAAAAGAGTCCACCTTCCGGGGTAATCAACAAGAAATATTCATTGAAACGCAGGGGCTGATATTGCAGTTTATCGTTCCAGCTGCATTTTCGTTACCTTCAATTGGCGAAAAAGTCTATATTCTCTTTAATGAAGCAAGTCTTCAACCCATGTTGACATAATTGCATTTTGTTAATTTTTTGTTATTTTTCATTTTTTATAATGGTTTATGATATAATTATATTATAATAATAAATATCTTAAAGATCGG
>DAOUFY010000134.1:0-14008 GCA_034429745.1 Anaerolineales bacterium | reverse complement strand
TTGATTTTTTTCTATGTAATTGGCATATATTTTTTTGTTGGCAGCATACCAGGCTTTCCATTTCTCGCTTCAATTATTTCAGTATTTAGTGGAATTCAACTTTTTTCTTTAGGAATTATTGGAGAGTATTTGGGACGAGTATTTGATGGAAGCATTGATAGACCACCTTATGTAATCGGAGAAGAAGTATCTCAAAAGTACTTCAGTTAATAATACTTATGAAATGTGCGATCATTCAACCTTCATACATCCCTTGGCGAGGCTATTTTCATCAAATTGATAAATCGGATATATTCATTTTTTATGATGATGTTCAATATGACAAACACGGATGGCGCAACAGAAATAGAATAAAAACTCATCAAGGCACTATTTGGTTGACTATACCAGTACATAGTTCTGGAGTAGTAATTTAACATACCCCTATCAATCAAGTGGAAATAGATTACCATCGGCCTTGGCAAAAAAAGCATTGGAATGCTATTCAGCAAGCATACAGCAAAGCACCTTATTTTAATCAATATAAAGATGTCATCAGGTATTTTTATTTTGATTGGCAGCCAAAACTTTTAGCTGATTATACGATTGAATACACTATTAAACTTTGTGAATTGCTTGGAATAAAAGATACAAAATTTATGCGTTCTTCGGAAATTATCGCTGAAGGGAGAAAAACGGAGCGTCTTATTAATATCTTAACCCAGTTGGGTGTTACGGATTATATTTCTGGTCCGTCGGCGAAAGCTTACATCAAGGAAGATATGTTTACTCGAGAAGGAATAAGTCTGGAATATATGACCTATGATTATGAAGAATACCCCCAGCTATACCCACCGTATGACCCACAGGTATCAATTATAGATTTGTTGTTTATGACGGGAGATAAGGCATTGAGTTATATAAGAGGAGAAAAATGACTACAAATGATGTGGATTTAAATTCAATTAAAGAATTTTTTGCCCAAAAAATAAAAACCTTCGGCGCTTCGCCAGAAGGCGTGGATTATAAATCTCAACAAGCAATGGATATTCGATTTGAGCAGTTATTGAAGGTTGCAGATTTATCCACCCACTTTTCAATATTGGACTTTGGGTGCGGCTATGGTGCACTTGCAGATTATTTAGTTAGGCAAAAGATTTCTTGTCAATATTATGGTTATGATATTGTAGAAGAGATGCTGATCAGTGCAAAGAAATCTTTTATCGGAAAACCTCAAATATTTTTTACCTCAAATTTGCAAGAAATTCCTTGTTGCGATTATGTTGTCGAAAGTGGAATTTTTAATAAAAAAATTGATAATACCGATAAACAATGGACAGAGTACATCCTTCGCACTTTAGACCAATTTAACCAACTCAGTTACAAGGGTTTTGCTTTTAATCTGCTTACATGCTATTCAGATAAAGAGTACATGGAGGCAAGGCAGGATTTGTATTATGCTGATCCTTGCTTTTTCTTTGATTACTGCAAGCGGAATTATTCCCGCAATGTGGCTTTGTTTCATGATTATGAATTATATGATTTCACAATCATTGTGAGGAAAAATAAATCATAGTATGAACAGTTCAGTTTCAGTAGTTATTCCTGTTTATAATAGTGCGGAAATTTTACCTGAATTGTTGAATCAATTATCAACAATGTTAAGTAGAAATGTGTCAGATTATGAAGTCATTATGGTGAATGATGGAAGCCGCGATCAAAGCTGGGAAGTCATTCGTCAGTTAATTATTCAATATCCATTTGTTGTAGGTATTGATCTAATGCGAAATTATGGGCAACATAATGCATTATTGGCAGGCATTTTTACTGCAACTAAAGAAGTGATTGTTACAATGGATGATGATCTCCAGCATCCACCCGAGGAAGTTCCCAGACTATTGGAAGAACTTTCAAAAGGTTATGATGTAGTCTATGGAACACCTATGAAGGAACAGCATGGTTTGTGGAGAGACCTAGCTTCATTGTTGACTAAATTGACTTTGCAAAACACTTTGGGAGTCGCTGTAGCGAGAAATGTTGGCGCATTCAGGGCTTTTAAGACCCATATTCGGGAAGCCTTCCGTCATTTTCAAAACCCTTATGTAAATATTGATGTACTGTTGACTTGGGGAGCAGCGCGTTATTCTGCTGTACCAACAAAGCATAACCCAAGATTACGCGGTGTATCTCATTACACATTCAGAAAACTGCTTACCCATGCTATTAATATGACAATTGGCTTTAGCACTTTCCCACTTCGTTTTGCGAGCTTTTTAGGCTTTTTCTTTGTTTTATTTGGAATAGGAATTCTAATGTATGATGTAGGAAGGTATTTCCTTGAAGGAGGCAAATATCCAGGTTTTCCTTTCCTAGCTTCTACTATCGCCATATTTTCAGGAGCACAGTTGTTTGCGTTGGGAATTATTGGTGAGTATTTGGCGCGAATGTTTTATAATGCTATTCAAAAACCAGTATATACCATTAGAGAAAAAGTTCAATCTTAAATGATAAACTGATTAGGAATAAAAATAAATGAACATTATTCATCCATCTGTTGTATTTTCTGATATAGATTATAAGCGATTTGGTATTCGAACTGCTAGAGCTAATAATGTAAATGATAGCAATTATTCAGAAGTTCTTAATTTTTGCAAAGATCATGATATTGTCTTGCTAATAGCCCGCTGCCTTTCTAATGAAATGAAAACTGTCCAACAGATGCAGAGAGATGGATTTATCCTAATGGATACCTTAGTGTATTATGTAAGAAGCTTAATTGAACCCATACCTGTAGATGAGGGAATAGCAAAGGTAAGGAAATTTTCTCCTGAAGATACTGAGAAAATAAAAGCAGTTGCTGAAAAAGCTTTTAAAGGATATAAAGGACATTATCATGCTGATGAGAGATTACCTAAGCATTTATGCGATGAAGCTTATGCAGATTGGGCTTTTCAGTCCTGCACCAATCCTCAATTTGCAGATGCTATTATAGTTGCAGAACATCAACATGAAATAAAAGGTTTTCTTACCTTAAAAATTCGCCCGCCATTGCTTGGAGAAGGGATATTATTTGGTGTATCCCCAGAAACACAAGGCCTTGGAATTGGCAGATCATTGATGATCTTTGCTTTGCGATGGTTTCAAGAACAAGGTTTAAACCAAATGCTGATTTCTACCCAAATTGTTAATTTAGCTTCACAAAAGATTTGGGCACGATTGGGTTTTGAGATCAGTCATGCATATTATACATTTCATAAGTGGTTTGATGAATAACACAAAATGAGGTAAGGAAAAATTATGATCGAATTCAATAAACCGAGCTTGTTGGGAAATGAACTTTTGTATATTCAACAAGCGATTGAAAATGCCCATATTTCAGGGGACGGACCATTTACAAAAAAGTGCCATTCTTGGCTAGAATCAAAACTGGGAGTGCAAAAGGTGCTGCTGACAACTTCCGGCACTCATGCACTGGAAATGGCTGCATTTTTATTAAATATTCAAGAAGGAGATGAAGTCATTGTTCCATCATTCACTTTTGTTTCTTCTGTGAACGCTTTTGTATTGCGAGGAGCAAAGCCGATATTTGCAGATATTCACCCACACACCTTAAATATTGATGAAACCAAAATCGAGAAGTTGATAACACCAAAGACAAAAGCCATTGTTGTGGTGCATTATGCAGGTGTGGGGTGTGACATGGATCCCATTATGGAAATTTCATCTAAGTATAATATTCCTGTGGTTGAAGATAATGCGCACGGGTTGTTTGGAAAGTACAAGGGGAAATATTTAGGAAGTTTTGGGGCTTTAGCGATCCAGAGTTTTCATGAGACAAAAAATGTTACCTGTGGAGAAGGGGGGGCTATAATCATAAATGATCCCCAGTACAATGAAAGAGCGGAGATTATCCGAGAGAAAGGAACTGATAGGAGCCGGTTTTATCGTGGACAAGTAGATAAATATACTTGGGTGGATGTTGGATCAAGCTATTTACCCTCGGATATCTTAGCTGCATTTCTCTATGCTCAATTGGAAGTTTCCGATACTATTCAAGCTAAAAGAAAAATGATTTGGGAATATTACGAAGAAAGGCTAACTCCCTGGGCACATGCAAATCATATTGAATTACCATGTGTGCCAAACTATACGGAACAATCCTATCACATGTTTTATTTATTATTGCCTTCGCTTGAAACACGGCAAGCCTTTATTTCGTTCTTAAAAGAAAAGGGTATCCTAAGTGTTTTTCATTATGTCCCTCTTCATCTTTCGGAAATGGGCAAAAAGTATGGTTGGAAAAATGGAGATTGTCCAGTAACTGAAGATATTAGTGATAGGCTAGTCAGATTACCCTTTTATAACACCTTGTCGGAAAGTGAACTGGAGTATATTATACATAATGTAACACAATTTCATGTGTGATACTTTGTCGCGTGAAAACTCAAATTCTTCACCTTGAAACATTTGATACAATTGCTTCAGTAAAAGATAAACTTCATTGGCGGCAAGCTGAGCAAATTGCCTTAGTTCTACCCACTCAACGTGTTTGTGGAATAAAGAAAGAATTAAGTCAACAGTTAGGTATGGAATTGCTGTACCGCTACGCGGTAAACGCTGGCGTAAAAATAGCATTCGTTACAAAAGACCATTCAATTGTAAAGCTTGCCCAAAGGGTTGGTTTGCCTGTATTTCCTGATATACAAATTGCTCGTAGGGCTAATTGGCATATTACAAAAAGAATTATTACAAAGAGAATAGTACTAAGGAAAGTAAAAGCACTTCATAAACAGAAGTTGGAGGATATACAACACCTTAGGTTTCACAAATCAATTAGAGTAAAAAGAATACATAACCCGCTAGCAAATTTTAAAGCAAGTGTAGAAAAACAAAGAAAAGCAAATAATTTATTCGTATATTTGATAGGTATGGTCTTATTAGGAGGGGTAATCGTTTTTTTAGTATTACCTAGCGCAGTAATAAACCTTTCCCCCGTTCGTATAAAGCAAGAAAAGACCCTTGTTGTGATCGCAGTTGCTGATCAATCACAGCCGTCTTTAAGCGGCACAATTCCATTGATAAAAAAAGATATCCGTGTTAGTGGCGAAAAGGAAATACAGACAAGCGGATATGTTTCTATGTATTTGGAAGATGCAACAGGAAAAGTTCGATTAAAAAATTTATCTAGTCAAGAAATAATCGTTCCAAAAGGAACGGCCGTTTTAGTTGAGAATGAGGCTTTGTTGAGCCCTTTGAAGATGATTACTCTAGAGGAAGTTAATTTGCCTTCACAAAATGGCAATAATCAAGATTGGGAAAAAGATGTCCCCGTTTTAATTCCTTTGAGAGGGTTAGACAAGATCCCTAATCTTAATGGTAATTTAGTCTTGGAGTCCTCGATAGGATTGGATATTATTCCAGAGCATTTAACGATTGATCCGTTAAAAGTGAAAAAGCTTATGCCAACAACTACCGAAAAAGACAAAGAAAAACTCCGTAACTTATTATTAAGTGAATTGATTGGAAAAGTAAAACAAGGCAAAGAATTGTCATCTTTGGATGATAGGACAAGAAATAACGAAGTGTTATTGAGTGAACAACCTATTGACATCAAAATCCTTCAAGAAGAGTATGTACCGCAAGACGATACACCTTCAGAAAAGGTATTATTGAAGATGGACTTACTACTTCAGTGGGATGTTGCCGTGGGACAACATTACTTGCAATTAGGACGTAAAATATTAGATCAGGAATATGGGAGAGTAGAAGGAAAATATGTCATTATGGATAACGTAACTGCAGTATTTCTTACAAAACCACGCCCTTTAGACTCAAGTTATCAACGATATTCCAGTAAAGTGAAATTTTATCGAAGGTTGATTGAAAGGATTTCGTTTAATAAAATATATGAGCTTGTGCGAGGACTACCTCGCAACCAAGTAGTTAGGATATTGAAAAATAATTTTTCATTAGAGAAAGAACCAACTGTTGAAGTGTACCCACGTTGGTTAGGCTACTTACCTTTATTACCTTTCAGATACAAGGTCAATTTGCAATAAAATGCGAATAATGGCTGTTGATCCAGGTTCTGTAAATATTGGTATTGCAATTAGTGATGACACCGGCATAGTTGCTTTTCCATTGAAAATCGTAAAGCACGTTTCAAGGGATGTTGATGCTAAAACAATAGTTGAAATTGCACATGAAAATCATGTCCATCAAATCATCGTTGGGTGTGCTTTAGATGAAGAGGGGAATTTAACCTTTGAAGGGAGAAAAGCAAATCGTTTGGTAGGAGCTATTCGCAAACAAACACAAATTCCCGTAATCATTTGGGATGAATATGAAAGCACCAATCAAGCACAATCTGTTTTTAGGGAGATGAAAGGTAAAAGAAAACGCGCCTCGAGCCATTTTGACCAGCTTGCTGCAACAATTATTTTACAATCATTTTTAGACCATAAAGCATCTCTATGAAAAATAAAGTCGTTATAATCTTTTTATTTGGCTTGCTTATATTATGTATTGTGTTTGTGGCTTTTTATGTTTTGCAAATTGTGCCCTCGCAAGTGGAATCAAGCTTTGGAACAGCAAGTCATGATCTCGACTTATGGGAAAAATGGCGTTTGATTTTTCTTCTTTCGCAGAAGAAAACGGATTTAACAAAACCGGCAAATTCAGATGGAAAAATGCAACCCTTTCAAATTGGACTTGGTGAATCTCCTTTACTTGTGGCAAAACGGCTGGAAGAAAGTGGTTTTATAAGAGATGAAAATAGTTTTGTGATGTATTTGAGATATAAAGGTTTAGATAAAACAATTCAAGCTGGTGATTATTATTTGTCAGCTGCAATGACACCTATTCAAATAGCGCAGACTTTTCAAGATGCAACACCAATGGAAGTACCTTTCAGGGTGCTTGAGGGATGGAGAATTGAAGAAATTGCTGCAAGTTTGCCAACTTCTGGGTTGAATATTGATCAAGATACTTTTCTATCTTTTGCTCGAATTAGACCGGATGGCTATTCTTTTTCTTCGGAATTGCCGGCTTTTTCTACCTCAAGTACTCCTTATCCAATAGAAGGCTTTTTATACCCTGATTTATATTCGATATCACGTAATACTGATGCGGCACATTTGATCACTATCTTTTTAAATAAATTTGACGAAATGATTGATGAAGGAATTAGGGATGGAATAAAACGGCAAGGTCTATCACTTTATGAAGGAGTGATTTTAGCCTCAATTGTTGAAAGGGAAGCAGTGGTTGATGATGAAAAGCCAATTATCGCTTCTGTCTTTCTAAATCGGTTAAAAGTTGGTATGAAATTGGAAGCTGATCCGACAGTTCAATACGCCATGGGGTATCGTGCTGATAGAAATGGATGGTGGCCTTTACCATTGTTGAGAGAGGATTTAAACATCATATCGCTTCATAACACATATGTAATCATTGGTCTGCCACCAAGCCCGATATGTAATCCTGGCTTGTCATCTCTTAAAGCGGTAGCTTTTGCACCTGAAACAAAGTACTATTATTTTCGGGCTTTGTGTGATAACTCGAAAAGACACGCTTTTTCTGAGACATTTGAACAGCATGTAAAAAATGCATGCCCCTGAGTGTGATAAAATATTGGCATGAAATTTCCAATTCGACGAACATCATCAAAAATATTGATAACATTCATTTCATTAGGAGCAGTTGGTATTGCTTTGTTGAAATGGTCTAGTATTATACGTTCTCAAATACACTCAACAGAAGGGATGATTTATACAATTGAAAAAGCACCTTCTAAACCAATAGCTATTGTATTGGGGGCAGGATTGAGGAGAGACGGAACGCCAACCCATGTTTTGCAAGACCGAATAACCACGGCAGTAGCGTTATATCAGCAAGGAAAGGTGATGAAACTATTGATGAGTGGAGATAACAGTGTTGAACACTATAACGAGCCGGAAGCAATGCGGCGGTTTGCGGTTCAATTAGGTGTTCCTGAAGATGATATTGTATTAGACTATGCGGGTTTCAGAACTTATGATACATGTTTTCGAGCTAAACATATATTCAACGTTGATGACGCAATTATCGTAACCCAAAGATTTCATCTGCCAAGAGCGTTATATCTATGCAGGGAATTAGGGATAAATGCGATTGGGGTAGAAGCAACTGGACATCAATATTCAAAAAGATTGAGGACTTTTTGGGATATCCGCGAAAAAATTGCAACTTTAGTAGCTGTATGGGAGATTAATGTCAACAGACCAAAACCTATCCTCGGGATGAATGAACCGATTATTTATTGAATATATTGATAGTTTATAGGTAAACATTAAAACCAAAAGGAGGATGAATGCCTGAACAAGAAAAAATAATTACCAGAGATGTGGCGATGTCTATCTTGAATAAATATGTAAAAAGCGAAAGTCTGATACACCATGCTTTAGCGGTGGAAGCAGCTATGGCTTTTTATGCTGAAAAATTCAACGAAGATGTTGAGTTGTGGCGAGCCGTTGCATTATTGCATGACTTCGATTGGGAAATTCATCCAACGTTGGAAGAACATCCCCAAAAAGGAGCGTCAATCTTAAGAGAATTGGGTGTACCGGAGGAGATCATCAAAGCGGTTTTAAGTCATGCTGATCATACAAATGAACCGCGTGATAGCTTAATGAAAAAGGCGTAGTATGCTTGTGATGAAATTTGCGGATTAATCACGGCTGTTGCTCTTGTAAGACCCTCGAAGTCGTTGTATGATTTGGAAGTGAGTTCGGTAAAGAAAAAATGGAAAGATAAAGCTTTTGCTGCCGGCGCAAATCGCGAGGAGATTGCCCGCGGGGCTGAAGAGTTGGGTATTGACCTTTGGGAACATGTTGGCAATGTAATTCAGGCAATGCGCAGGATTGCTCCTGAATTAGGCTTAGATGGAAAAAACGAATAAAATCTAACCTTTACTTTTTTATTTGTTCTGGTATAATAAGAACATTGACTTGACCTACTGGTGGTTTTTCTCTGCTAGTATGGTGAAACTGCTTGTCAATAATAAAAAATAAAAATATAAGGAGAAAGCAGACGTCATGGCTTTAGAAAAGGAAGAAAAAACAAATATTGTTAAGGAATACGCTAGACACGAAAAAGACACCGGGTCACCTGCGGTACAGGTAGCATTACTTACAACCCGAATTCAACAACTAACGGAACATTTACGTACTCATAAACACGATGAGTCTTCACGGCGTGGATTGTTAAAAATGGTAGGGCGCCGACGTCGCTTGTTAAACTATATTCGTCGAACAGACTATCAACGGTATTTAGCTCTCACGGAATCACTAAATATTCGTAGAAAAACCTAGGTATATTTCACCTTTTAAAATAGGTTGTGTTTAATTTAAGGGGTGAACTAAAAAACACAACATCAAACAGGAGACACACAATAGTATGAATGTTCTTACAAGTCAGGTGTATTTCCTGGTTTTTTATGTTTAAATAGACAGGAGATCAAATGAAACCAGCGTTATATAAAACTACAGCAACAGTCCATCAAAAGACAATCACATTTGAAACGGGGCAGTTAGCATTTCAGGCGGGAGGAGCAGTAACTGCAACAATGGGCGGCACCATGGTTTTTGGAACAGCAACTATGGCTCCGCAAAGTAAAGAAGAAACAGATTTTTTTCCATTAACGGTAGATTATGAAGAACGAATGTATGCCGGGGGAAGAATCCCAGGATCATTTTTTAGAAGAGAGGGCCGTCCTTCAACAGAAGCCATTCTCATTGCGAGATTATGTGATCGTCCTATTCGTCCGCTGTTTCCCAAAGACTTTTTTAATGAGGTTCAAGTATTATTATATTCATTTTCAGTAGATGATGAAAATCCGTTGGATATTTTAGCGGTAAATGCGGCATCAGCCGCTTTAATGATATCAGATATACCATGGGGCGGACCAGTTGGAGCAGTAAGAGTTGGCTTGATTGATGGGCAATTGGTTATAAATCCAACATACAAAGAAATGAAACAATCGGCTTTAGATTTAAGAATGGCTGGAACACGCGATGCTATTCTTATGGTGGAATGTGGAGCTGATCAGGTCAAGGAAGATACAATTGTTGAAGCCTTAGAATTTGGGCATCAAGCATTGCAGGGTTTGATTGATGCTCAGGAAGAATTAGCTCAAATGGCTGGAAAACCAAAACGCGCTTATGTTCCATATCAAGTAAGCGATGAACTGATTAAGCGTGTCGAGGATAAGGTATCAATGAGAATCGAGGAAATTCTTTCAAATCCTCAACCCAAAGCCTCAACTAATGAAGCAATTCAAACCCTAGAAGATCATTTGTGCGAAGAGTGGTTGAATGAATACGCTGAAGAAGGCCTGACAAAAAGGGACATAACCACGGCTTTTGCTGAGGTTTATAAAAAAGTTGTCCGAACGAGAATTATTGAAAAAGGTATCCGTCCAGATGGCAGAGGTCTTAAAGATATTAGGCCAATTTGGTGTGATGTCAATTACAGCCCTAGAGCGCATGGATCAGGGCTATTTACACGAGGAGAAACCCAAGTATTAACCTTAGCGACACTGGGCACACCTCGAGAAGCACAGGAATTGGATGGATTGGCGCCACAAGAGGTAAAACGATATATTCATCACTATAATTTTACTCCTTTTTCTACGGGTGAAGTATATCCGGTAGGGAGAACACCGCGTCGTTCGATTGGACATGGTGCACTCGCCGAGAGGGCTTTGGTGCCGGTGATCCCTTCAGAATCAGAATTTCCCTATACAATGCGTTTGGTATCGGAAGTATTATCATCGAATGGCTCTACCTCTATGGCGTCAGTGTGTGCTTCGACCTTGGCTTTGATGGACACGGGAGTGCCAATAAAAGCTCCAGTAGCTGGTATTGCCATGGGACTCATTATGGAAGGAGACCGTTATGCGATCCTTACGGATATACAAGGTGTTGAAGATCATTTAGGAGACATGGATTTTAAGGTAGCTGGCACCGCAAATGGTATTACAGCATTGCAGATGGATATTAAGATTAAAGGACTTTCAAAAGAAATTATGTCTCAAGCTTTAGGGCAAGCGCGAGAAGCACGCATTTTGATCCTTGAGGAAATGTTAAAGGTAATGCCTGAGCCACGTTCCGAACTTAAACCTTTTGTTCCCAGAATATTTACGGTAAAAATTCCGGTTGATAAAATCGGATCGGTGATTGGACCGGGCGGAAAGAATATTCGCGCTATTCAGGAGGAAAGTGGAGCTACTTTAGATATCAGTGAAGATGGAACAGTTTATATAGCTACCTCGAATAAAGAAGGGGAAATGATTGCCAGGGAAAGATTGGCAGCTTATACAGAGACTGTCCGCGTTGGTCAAATTTACACTGGCAAAGTTGTTCGGACAACATCTTTTGGAGCATTTGTAGAAATTTTACCGAAGCAAGATGGAATGGTACACATTTCCCAACTAGATAGTGAAAGAGTTCGAACCGTTGAAGATGTTGTGCGTGTTGGAGATGAGATTACTGTAATGGTTACTGGAATCGAGGCAGATGGAAAAATTCGCCTATCTCGTCAAGCAGTTTTAGAAGGGTGGACTGCGGAAGAGGCTATTCAACGGGACAAGCCAATGTCTAAAGGTAAGGATTATCAAAATCATCCAAAAGAAAAACCAAATCATCGTGCTGGGAACATACAGAAAAAACATTAAATATAATCTAACGAATGCAATGTTTGCAATGAACCGTTGAAGATCAGCTGAAGAGTTATATTTATTTGTTCAAATTATTGATAAACATTGTTAATGTTATTTCTATATAACTTTTTTACCATTAATACATCTAACTGAAAGAATAACACAACCATATTTATATAAGGAGTGAATCTATGGCAGATCAAGTGAAATTGCAACCATTAGGAGCGCGAGTACTTATTCGACCGCAAGAATCTGAAATGCAAACAAGCGCAGGTATTTATATACCTGAAACCGCAAAGGAAAAGCCTCAAACTGGTGAGGTTATAGCTATAGGAGATGATGAAGATATCAAGGTAAAAGTAGGCCAAAAAGTGATGTATCCGAAATACACAGGCACAGAAATAAAAATTGGGGGGATAGATCATATTATTATGGATGCGGATGATATTTTAGCTATAGTTTTAGAATAAAAAATCTAATGATCACTAAAGCTGAGTAGATGAGCGGAATTAAGATTAGCCGTAGGGTCTACTCAGTTTTTTTCTTTTTAGGAGAATGCGATGTTTAATATTGGTCCATTGTCACAAGAAGTCAAAGTTGATGAATCTACGATTTATGATGTTATTATCATAGGGGCAGGACCGGCTGGTTTCACAACTGCAATTTATACATCACGCGATGGATGGAGTACATTACTAATTGATAAAGGTGCAGCTGGTGGATTGATTTCTACTACTCACCTAATGGAGAATTATCCCGGATTTCCAGATGGGATTGATGGTTCAGAATTGATGCAAAAATTTCAAGCACAAGCTCAACGATTTGGTGCACAAATTCTTGAATTTGAACCTGTTGAAACGATAGAAAAGAGTGAAAGCCCCGAATTTAGCAACAAACCAATTTTTCTTATCAGAACCTTGAGCGGAAAAACTCTGAAGGGAAAGTCGGTGCTTGTTGCCACTGGGAGTTCACCGAAAGAATTGGGAGTTCCCGGCGAAGCTGAGTTTAGAAATAGGGGTGTCAGTTATTGTGCAACCTGCGATGGACCGATTTATAAGGGAAAAGATGTCGTCGTCGTTGGATGCGGTAATACTGGTTTGCAAGAAACAGAATACCTGCTCATGTATGTCAACTCAATTACCTTATTAGCACATCGTGAAAGAATAAAAGCCGAAAAGATTCATCAAGAACGAGTATTAAACCATCCAAAAGCCCGATGTATGTTTAACTATGAATTGATTGAGATAAAGGGTGATCAGAGGATTAAGTCTGTCTTGGTAAGAGATAAAAAGAATAATGAGATGTTAGAAATTCCTACGGATGCAGTGTTTATTTATGTTGGTTACCGTCCAGCTACAGCATTCTTGAAAGGATTATTGGCATTAGATAGTAATGGTTACATAATTACTGATGAAAAAATGAGGACATCTGTTGAAGGCATATTTGCTGCGGGAGATGTGCGTGCAAATAATCCGGCCCAAGCTGCTATTGCGGTTGGCGACGGAGCTAGAGCAGCTTTAGCAATTAGAGAATATCTGCAAACTATACATAGTCAATAAGAGAAGCATTTTATGAATCAAGAGAAAGTAAAAATTGTTATTATTGGATCAGGTCCTGCCGGTTTAACCGCAGCGTTATATGCTGCAAGAGCTCAATTAAACCCTGTTGTGCTTACAGGTAAAGCCTTAGGGGGACAGGTGGCGTTAACTTATCATATAGAAAACTACCCTGGATTTCCCAAGGGTGTCAGCGGTCAAATGTTGGCAGAAGCTTTTACTGAACAAGCTCAATTGCTTGGGACTGTATTAGAGTATGATTCTGCTATAAAAGTTGATTTTAGCAATCCTCCATTTCGAATTTTTACTGAAGAAAAAGAGTATCTTGCTGACGCGGTGGTTATTGCATCTGGAGCTGACCCAAAGCATTTGGATGTACCAGGTGAGAGGGAATATATTGGACGCGGGGTTTCCTATTGTGCAACATGCGACGGACACTTCTTTAAAGAGAAGGAGGTTATTGTTGTTGGCGGAGGGGATAGCGCGGTTGAAGAAGGGCTTTTTCTAACCCGCTTTGCTAAAAAGGTTACAATTGTACATAGACGGGATGCATTAAGAGCTGGTGCAATTTTGCAACAAAGAGCATTTGCAAATCCAAAAATCCAATTTATTTGGAATTCCGTCGTTACACACATACAAGGAAAAGAATTTACTGAAGAAGTAACCCTAAAGAATGTCAAAACTCAGGAAGTATTTAGTTTAAAAACAGACGGAATATTCATTTTTATTGGATATAAACCAAATACAGATATTTTCAAAGGTCAGCTTCAGTTGG
>DAOUFY010000133.1:0-8245 GCA_034429745.1 Anaerolineales bacterium | reverse complement strand
AGATAAATGAAGGCAATTACTTTTATCGGGACGGGGAATTATCAAGAGACCCAATATGAATTTGCGGGTAAACATTTTAAAACCGCATTGTTCCCGGCTATTTTGCCGCAGTTTTTCCCGCAGCTGCAGCAGATTATTGTGTTTGTTACTTCTAAAGCTAAGCAGCATGATAATTTTACCTTGGCCGCTAAAGAGCTCGGCGGCCTGATGCGTGCCGTGGATATTCCGGATGGCCACTCTGAAGAAGAATTGTGGAAAATTTTTGATGCCATGATTGAAAATGTGCAGCCGGGCGATGAGTTGGTGTTCGATATTACCCATTCGTTCCGCTCTCTGCCTTTCATTACTTTTTTAGTGGCAGCTTTTTTGCGGATAGCGCGTGAGGTAACGGTTAACCATGTGCTTTATGGAGCCTTTGAGGCAAGAAATGAACAAACCGGCATATCACCCGTGTTTGATTTATCACCTTTCATCCAATTGCTGGATTGGACTGTGGCTACCCAACAGTTTCTTGAAACCGGCAATGCCCAGAATATTGCCAAATTCTTAGAAAGGGAAGGAAAAGACCAAAAGATAGGTGTTCTAAAAGACGTTGGGCATAGTTTGGAAG
Source organism: Anaerolineales bacterium (assembly GCA_034429745.1). GTDB lineage: Bacteria > Chloroflexota > Anaerolineae > Anaerolineales > DRKV01 > JBAXBF01. The sequence goes on along the minus strand of DAOUFY010000133.1, from coordinate 7,635 downwards.
CTCTTTCCTTGCAGCTTCTGCTCTGTCAGCCAATCGAAGTGATGGAAACAGCAGAAGAGCTTGCTAACCGCTTGGAACGAATGAAGCTAAAGGATAATGTTTCGCTCAAGCCTTTTACTTTGCTGTTAGATACCATTCAGGATGATTATGCTTCTCGAGCTGAACCAAGGCCGGAAGAAAACGTAGAACGCGCGTTGATTATTCAGTATGAGCTTATCCAATGGTATGTCCAGAAGAGGCTTTTTATGCAAGCTATTACGCTTATCCGCGAATGGGTGGTTAGTGCAGTAGGTTGGAAGTTGGATGGTTGTTTTGCGTTGGATCTAAATCGGCGAGATGAAATAGAAAAAGGTTTAAGTGGATTAGCTAAGAGACAGCAGCAGCCAGAGATTGAATTAAACAGGGCGGGTACATTCTTATGGAATAACTACCCGAAACCTGATCAATTAGGAAAAACTTATGATGCTGTCATCCAAATGCGCAACAGCGTAAACCACGCAGGCATGTCAAAAAGCCCTCAAAAAGCTCAAAAGATTGAGAAGCGTATTAAAAATGAAATTCTTGCCGAGCTAGAAGATTTTTTCCAGTGGCTAAATATTAAGGAATAAAAGGATAAACATGCTGCTTGTTTCATTGGTCGGAGAACAGCCGATACCTAATTACATTCCTATTCGCCATTATTGCCCTGAAAAAGCGCTGCTTGTTTACACTAAGAAAACACAAACTTATGCTGTTAGGTTAAAAGATTCTATCCGCAAAGTCCTCTCTTCGCTTGAATTGTACCTTCTTGAAGTTCACCCTTACCGTATGGATGAGATTTATGAAAAAATCAAGGATCAAATCCAAGAGGGTGATGACGTCTGGTTCAATATTACCGGCGGTACTAAGATGATGAGCACCGCTGCCATTCTGTTAGCCGCTCATATGCAAAAAAATATCCTCTATTATCAAACTGACTTAAACATGAATCGTCTTTATAGATATGTTGTCCAGAATGGACGGCCGCAGCAGATCGGAGTTGATGACTTGGGGGAGGACGTGTTTACTCTTGAGGAGTATCTCACATTATATTTGGGATCGTATCGCTCAGAAGGGTATCATATTGAAAATGGGAAGCTCACGAATGGCGGTGGCTTTGAGCAAAGCGTTGGGGAAACATTAAAGGAGGCCGGTTTTGAGGTGCTCAGCGGTATTCGTCCTGCTGGAGAGGGCAACCAATTAGAAATTGACTTGGCTTTTCGCTTAGGCAATCAAGTGGGCATTGCAGAGGTTAAGTTGGGTGATAAGGAAAAAGTAAGTATTAAAAAGGGAATGGATCAATTAGCTTTGGCCTCTCAGCGGGAATATTTGGGCACGTATGTGCACCGCTTTTTGATTACCGGCAGAAACCCAAGCCCCTCTCAGAAAAAGCTTGCTCATGCCCATGACATCTCGGTGATTTCATTAGAGGAATACAACAGTCTAAGCCCTAACTTGAGACAGCATTCATGGAAGAAAAAGCTTGTTGATGAAGTGAAAAGAAAAATGAAGTCAACATAACCTATTATTCCAAAGTGTAAAGAAAGGTGAAACATCAATGTTATTGCTCAATTTCTCGCATCCGATTACTGTGGAGCAGGTTCAGCAGATTGAAATGATGAGCAAACAAAAGGTTGATCAGGTGATTGAACGATCGGTTCAATTTGATAATCAAAAACCTTATTTAGCCCAATTAAAGGAATTGTTGAACAGCGTTCCGCTGACGCCTGCTGACTGGCAGACCTTGCCGCTGATCATTAATTTGCCGGCGTTGAATATCATTGCGGCAATGCTTCTGGCAGAATTGCATGGAAGAATGGGTTACTTTCCCACCATCATTCGCCTTAGGGCGGTTGAAGGTGGAATACCGCTGCGCTATGAAGTTGCCGAATTAATTAACTTGCAGGAAGTCCGCGATAAAGCTCGGCAGCTGCGGGAAAGCTAAGAGGAAATGAAACCCACTATCGAATCATTGCTAGCACAACCTTATGATTGCTTGATCCTTGTAAATCCAAAAACTCAAGTTTTGGATGAAATTTCAGAAAAAATCCAATCTTTAGGTGTGAAGTGCCTTAATGTAAGCAGAGCATTGAGCGGCGAGTTAATAAAAAATCTAAATACCGAACGTGGCAAATTTGCCCAAGAATGGTTGAAGAATTTTATCCGAGAATTAGATGAAGAACCTATCCTATTAGCTCAACCTGATCTCTTATTTCATCCCTCGCTTGGCATTGATGTGTTTACCTTGATACGCCAAATGGCTCGTTCAAAAAAGATGATTGTTCTTTGGCTTGGAGAATATTTTTCAGATACCCTTACTTATGCTGTTCCAGAACATCATCATTATCGAGTATGGAAGATTTCTGATATACTAATTCAGCCTCAAATATGCATTTGCCCGATCTTTGGTGCATAAGGAGTGTCTTAATATATGCTGTATCGAGACCTTATTCAGTTTACACCTATTGAAACCATCATTCAGTTGCGAGATGCGGAGAAAGAGTCTGCGGCGAAAACCCTTGTACAGTCCTATGTTATATCCGATGCTATGGCGAATAAACTCATTGATATGGCTTTTCCAAAATTGCAAATTGAAAAGCCGCAAGATAACAAAGGCGTCTTAATCGTCGGGAATTATGGCACCGGCAAAAGTCATTTAATGTCTGTGATATCTGCGGTTGCGGAAAGAGCTGAACTAAAGGATCATCTAACCAATGAACGAGTTAAGGATGCTGCCACTTGCTTAGCAGGTAAATTTAAAGTGGTGCGCGTCGAAATTGGAAGTGTAACCCGTAGTCTGCGCGATATTTTATTGGATGAGCTGCAAACTGCATTAAATTCTCGGGGCATTTCTTTTGTGTTTCCCCCGGCTGACCAAGTTAACAATAACAAGACATCTATCATCCAAGCCGTAGCAGTGTTCCAGGAAAAATATCCCGGCATGGGGCTGTTATTAGTCGTTGATGAATTGTTGGATTACTTGCGCTCGCGCGAACAGCGCGATTTGATACTCGACCTGGGCTTCCTGCGAGAATTAGGTGAGGTCGCTGCATCCTGTCCATTCCGCTTTTTAGGCGGTTTGCAGGAAACCTTGTTTGAAAACCCTCGCTTCAGTTTTGTAGCAGAACAGCTTCGCCGCGTTAAAGACCGTTTTGAACAAATTAATATTGCGCGGGAAGATATTACCTTTGTAGTTACCCAACGCTTGCTTAAAAAAACAGATGCGCAGAAAGCTCAAATTAACGATCATTTGAGAAAATTTGCGCCCTTGTATAAATCCATGGCTGACCGTTTAGAAGAATATGTCAACCTATTTCCTATTCATCCGGTTTATGTGGAAGTGTTTGAAAACTTGGCAATTGCCGAAAAACGTCAGGTGTTGAAAACATTCAGCACCGCCATTCGTTCGATAATGAATGAGGAAGTTCCCTCAGATCAGCCCGGCTTGATTTCTTATGATCATTATTGGAAATTGATCCAGGACGATCCCAGTTTACGCAGCATTGATGATATCGCCCTTGTCATTCAAAAAAGCAATATCTTAGAAGGAATTATCCAAAATTCCTACACTCGCCCCAACCTTAAAGATATGGCAATCCGCATCATTCGAGGGCTGAGTGTGCAGCGGCTTGCCACTAGTGATATTTTTCTGCCGCTTGGTGTAACTGCAGAGGGGCTGCGCGATGGCTTGTGTCTTTTTCTGCCTCTGCCATCTGAGATGAATACGGCTGACTTTTTGTTGGATCAGGTTCAGGTTGCCCTAAAAGAGATGATGAAGACTGTGCAAGGGCAATTTTTGTCTTATAACCCTGAAAATAATCAATATTACTTAGATTTAAAAAAGGTGGTAGATTTCGATCAGAAAATTCATGAACGCGGTGAATTCTTGGATAGAGAAGACCTTAATATCTATTATTTTGATGCATTGCGGCAGGCTCTCAACCTCAGCGACACCACCTATCTGACGGGATATAGCATCTGGTTCTATGAATTGCCGTGGGCTGAACATAAAGTAACCCGCCCCGGCTATTTGTTCTTTGGTCCACCGGATGAGCGAACGACTGCCCAACCGCCGCGGGATTTTTATATTTACTTCCTTCCGCCATTTTCAAAACGCGCCTTTAATGATCAGAAATTGCCCGATGAAGTGATTTTCTACCTTGCAGGATTGGATCACGAATTTGAAGAAAAAATTCGCCAATATGCCGGCGCGCGCTCTATGGCTATTGAATCTGTCGAATACCGCAGAGAATATGCCGACAAAGCTGAAACCCATTTGCGCAATTTAATCCAATGGCTGCAAGCTCATTTCTTAGAAAAACTGCATGTGATTTATCAGGGTATAGACGAGCCCATTCCATCCGTCTTGAGGCGCATGCATAGTACCGACAGTAAAAGTCTTGAGGAGCTTATCCGCCTTGTTTCCTCGTACTTAATCTCGCCGGAGTTTGAAGACCGCTACCCGGACTATCCAAAGTTTACTCGATTGAGTCACTTTGTGAGTGAAACTGCGCGTGCCAACACGGCTATGGAAGCCATTCGCCGCATTTGCGGGCGCACTTCACAATTGGGTACTGGAGTATTGGAGGGGTTGGGCATTGTAGATGGACAGGGCAAATTACGCCCACACGAATCCCTATATGCAAAATATTTTCTCAAGCTACTTACCGATAAACCTGATGGGCAAGTGGTCAATCGCAGTGAAGTGATTGAAGTTGTTTCAGGAGGCATTCAGCCGCTGGAGAAAGACGTGAAATTCAAATTAGAACCAGAATGGGTTGCTGTAGTGCTGTTGTCATTGGTTTATCATGGCGATATTGTTCTTAATGTGGATGGCCGCGAAGAATTGGATGCTAGTTCAATAGAACGCGCCTTAACGTTACCCCTGAACAATATCATCAACTTCCGGTTTTATAAACGCCCGCAGACATTGCCTCTCAACTTATGGGTGATGATTTTCGAAGGGTTGGAGCTGCAGCCCGGCTTGATACGCGATGAGAATACGCGTGAAAATGCAGTAACCGAGCTGCAGAAAAAGGTCCAAGCAGAATTAGATATGGTCGTAAAGCTGCAAAGCCATTTGGAACAGGGCTTGCAGCTATGGAACGAACCAATTTTTACTGATCGGTTAACTTATGTAGTAGAACGAGGCCATGTCGTGGATAGTAACGCGCCGGATGTTTCTCTTTCCACCACAGATATTTTGCCCAGCCTGCGGGGCTACAAACAATTTTTAGAGGAATTGACGAAATACAACGCTGTTGGAAAATTGCGAAACTTGCGCATTACCCCCGAGCAAATCCAAGAATATTTGGAATATCGCCACACCGTTCAACGGGTACGTCAGCTTTTAGATGCCGTCAATCAAATTCATTCCTACGCCACATATCTTGCCGAAGCTCAGGCTAACCTATCAGAGGAGCATGAATGGACACAGCATGCCCGCCAAGTCAAGAAAAACACGCTGGATACAATCCGTCAGTTTGGTAAGGGCAAAGCAGCTTTAGATCTGCAGGCTTTACTCCGCGAACTGACCAATTTAAAGCAAGAATATATCGTCAGCTACAGTGAACTGCACCGTAAAATGGTTCTCGCAGGCAGCGGCGATGATATACGTCAGCGGCTTTACCAGGATGTGCGTTTTGAATCCATGCGCGAACTTTCAAGGATAGATTTATTGACGCGCAGCGGTGATTTTGAAGTATGGAAGAAGCAGCTTACTGACTTGATTTCATGCCGCGAATTCCATGAAGGCTTGCTGAACGATTCACCGACCTGCCCCTACTGTAAACTGCGACCTGCGCAATTTCGCACTCCCATTCATGCAGAGGTGTTGATTCAACAATTGGATGAGAAATTGAGCGACCTGCTTAAAAATTGGCGCAAAGCTCTGCGAGACAACTTGAACAGTGCTACTGCCCAAAACAGCCTTAAAGCCATGTCGGCAGCCGAGCGCAAACCGTTGGAGGAATTTTTGCAGCAAAGCGATGATGAAGAAACCTTACCGTCAAATTTTGTTCCGTCAGCCATCCAAGCCTTGCGCGGTATTCAGGCAATAACGTTGCCGGTAGAGGCACTGCTGCAAGCATTGAAAGCCGGAGGGCTGCCCTGCACACGTGAAGAACTGCAGAATCGTTTCAAACAATTTTTAGACCAGCAGATGCGTGGCTTTGATGCTGGTAATATACGCCTGACATTGGATCAATAACCCTAGGAGGTCGGGCGGCAGACTTTGGTAAACGAAAGAATAAAAAGTTCATTCCCCAATCCCACAGAAGTAGGTGATGCTGAAAGGAAATTGCCCGATAATTACCCTTATTTACGCAGAGGAATACCCCATACAGCGTATGAACCTTGAAAAAGCCGTTCAGAAGATCCAGACTGGCGCGGTTTTGAATGGTCCAGAAGATCATCATGATGTGTGCGCCGATGACCGCACGACCTATGCCTGGGCTATTTTGCGCAAATGTAGTTATTTGAAGAAATGATGGAATTATTGATAAATTATTTTGACCATAAGGTGAATCTATGACTGAATATCAACCCGAGCTGATTCCCCAAACAAACAATGCAATGTCGCCTGAAGAGCAAGCCAAACGCGAGGAGTACCGCCGCCGATTGGCAGAGTACTTAAAAGATCCTGAATTTCGCAGCATCGAAGGTTTTCCCATCGGTACAGATGAGGACATTTTGGCGCTCTCCGATCCCCCCTACTACACTGCTTGTCCGAATCCCTTTCTGCCGAAGATCATAGAACAGTGGCAGCGGGAACGCGAAGAGATTCGGCAGAAACTTGGCTTAAAAGAAGAAAAATACCAGCGCGAACCCTTTGCGGCGGACGTTTCGGAAGGCAAGAATGACCCGATTTACAACGCCCATTCTTACCATACCAAAGTGCCGCATAGAGCCATCATGCGTTATATTCTGCATTACACCGACCCGGGCGATATCGTTTTTGACGGATTCTGCGGCACGGGTATGACCGGCGTGGCTGCCCAATTGTGCGGTGATAAGAAAACGGTGGAAAGCTTGGGGTACCGAGTGGATGAGGAGGGAGTGATTTGGGATGGGGACAAAGCCATCTCGCGTTTGGGGGCACGCAAAGCTGTGCTGAATGACCTTTCACCGGCTGCCACCTTCATTGCCTACAATTACAACACCCCGGTAGATGCAGCTGCGTTTGAGCGCAAAGCCAAACGGATTTTAAAAGAGGTGGAGCAGGAATGCGGCTGGATGTATGAAACCTGGCACCCGCACTGTGATGACCCCAACCGCGTAAAGGGCAAAATAAATTATACGGTCTGGTCGGATGTGTTTGTCTGCCCGAACTGCGGACAAGAAATGATCTTTTGGGATGTGGCAGTTGATAAAGAAGACGGCAGCGTACGCGAGGCTTGGAACTGCCCGGCTTGCAGCAGCTTATTAGCCAAAAGCCCTAAAAAGGGCAGCAGTGCCTTGCGGGTGGAACGCGCCTGGGAGACGCACTTTGATCGCGAGTTAAAGCAAACTATTCGGCAGGCTAAACAAGTGCCAGTGTTAATAAATTATAGCGTTGGAAAAAAGCGTTATGAAAAACCACTAGATTCTTTTGATGAAGAAATAATACAAAAAATTACA
>DAOUFY010000132.1:0-3194 GCA_034429745.1 Anaerolineales bacterium | reverse complement strand
ATGGTGTGCAAGATTTATACCACTTCAGGCGGGTGGCAAGGTGGAAGTAAGTTTTTCTAGAATTTGATGGAGCTGTGCTGCTTGTTGGGCGCGTTCGAAATGGGCGACAGCAGTTGCACGCCCTTTTTCTCCCATTTGGCGGCATAGTTGAGGGTTTTCTGAGAGGGATAACACTGCCTCGGCTAAGGATTGTGGATTGCCGGGCTGGACAAAGATGCCGGCCTCAGCTTCTTCAACAACTTGACGGATGACACCGTCTATGGCAAGCAGGATAGGTTTGCCGGCCGCTAAATAATCAAACACTTTATTAGGATATACTGTTTTATAAAGAGGCAGCGGTTTAAGTATGGCTAGGCAAGCATCCGCAGCGGCAAGTACTTGGGGCATTTCCTGTTTGCTGAAAGGAGGCAGAAATAAAACATTGGAAAGGTTTAATGCTTCAGCTTGGCGAATTAGGTTGGGTTTTTCTTTTCCGTCCCCTACCAGAACGATTTTTATTGAAGAATGAGGAAGCAAACGAGCTGCTGCTTCTAAAACTACCCCTAAGTCATTGGAAAGCCCGTGCGCACCGGCATAGAGAACCACAAATTTATTTTCCAATCCGTAACGCATGCGGATTTGGCTGCCATCAGCTTCGGGAGTGAATAAATGAGTATCCACGCCATTCGGCACTACTTCAACTTGACGCGCACCACGTTCAGTTACATGTGCCATGAAGCCGGGTGAGTTGATCAGGACTACATCTGCTTGGCGGTACATGAAACGTTCAAACCACTCGGCCGGAACGATGAGAAATGGGTTGCGCAGAACGCCTACTTGGATGGCAAAAGCAGGCCAGAGGTCGCGTACTTCAAAAAGCAGCGGCAGCCGTTTTAGTTTAGCTAAAAGCCAGGCGCTGCCGGCTTGAAACAGCGGCGGAGAGGTGCCCCAAACCACATCAATATTTTCGACTCGCAGTCCAGCTATGACTGCAGAAAACATAAACGTGATAAAGCTGATAACCCGCTGGAAAAAAGAACGATGCCAACCCGGAAAAGTATAAGTGCGGAGTACCGTTATCCCTTGCTCTTTGAGAGTTGCATCACTTTCCTTAACGAGAGATGTTTTTCCGGTTAGATAGCTTAGTGGGCTGGCAATAACGGTAACCCGGTGTCCAAAGGAACAAAGATAACGCGCCAATTCTGCATGGCGCGTTCCTCCGGCTTCATCTAGGGTGGTAAAGGCTTGGTGTATAAGTAGTATATGCATAATTCCTCACACCCATTGAAATGTTATCAATGGGTGAGAGATAAGCAAAATGTGTCTCTCTAATAATATTATAACTTAAACTGTTCGATCAGTTTTCGCAGAGAAACAGCCATTTCTGATAAAGATTGAGCTGATGCAGTCAACTCCTCAGCTTGAGCGCTCATTTCTTCGGTAGAAGCCGATACTTCTTCCATGGCTGCACTGTTTTCCTCTGAAATGGAAGCTACGTTTTCAATGGCTTGTGCTACCTCATTGGCACTGGCACTCATTTCTTCGGTTGCAGCGGTGTTTTCTTCAACGACAGCTGAGACTGTGTTAAGACTGACCATCATCTCTTCATTAAGGCTGCCCATAATATCCGCTGCAATGCGGTTATTTTCTGCCAATTCACTGGCTAAGCGCACGACTTCTTCTAATTGCTGTTCGGCTTGCTCCATAGCAGCAATGGCATCGCGAATGGCTTGAACCCGATTAACTGAGCTTTCGGTGCTTTGCACAATGCCTTGAAAGCTATTTTTAGCTTGTTCAGTCAATCGCACTGCTTCTTCAACATCTTGAGAGGCTACCTGCATAGTTTCTACCGATTGCTTAGCGCCGGCTTGGATGGTACGCACCATATCACTGATTTCTTTGGTTGCCATGCTGGAGCGTTCAGCAAGTTTACGCACTTCATCAGCGACAACGGCAAAACCTTTGCCATGTTCGCCGGCGCGGGCAGCTTCGATAGCAGCGTTTAGGGCTAATAGGTTGGTTTGGGCAGCAATATCATCAATTGTTTCTACAATGGCACCGATTTGTCCAGAACGCTTGCCAAGTTCATTGATGCTTTGGGCAAGTGCTTCAGCAACGTCCCGTACGCGCTCGACCCCTGCGGCAATTAAGGAAGCCATTTGCATTCCCTCAGCTGCGGTAGAAGCTGCTTGCTGAGATTCTTGAGCCACCTCTTCTGAGGCGGCAACTACGTTTTGAATTGCATGAGACATCGTTTCGCGGGCATTGTCGGCTTGAACCATCTGTTCAGCTTGTTTTACCGCTCCTTGGCGTACCTCTTGGGAAGCTTCAGATAATTTTGACATCAATCTTGAGGCTTCAGCTACAGCTTCTGCCTGTTCCTGAGCGCCTTTAGCTACTCCATCAATTGCCCGCGCCATTTGGTCGGATGCCTCGGCGGTTTTGTTAATATCAGCGGCTTGATTTCCAATTCCTTCAGTTACTTGCTGAATAGTAACCGAAATTTGAGAGGTTGCTTCACTGGTTTGTTCGGCAGCTTGGGTTAATTGTTCAGAAGCTGAATTGAGCTGGATCACACTATCGCTGAGCTGTGCAACAAGGTTGCGCAGGTTTTCTATCATGGTTGCGAAAGCATTCCCTAGCAAATCTTTGGACGATTTAGGTTCAACTTTGACAGTAAGCTCACCTTGAGCGATTAAACCAGCTGCGCGTGCCATCTCGTGTAAGTATGCAATCATTTGTCGGAAAGCATTAGCAAGCAAGCCGATCTCATCTTGCGCCTCGTAGGTAATTTCTTGCTCCAAATCACCGCTTGATATTGACTGTGCAGCTTCTACAATATTACTAATGGGTTTGGTGATCATACGCGCAATCCATAACCCACCACCAAAGCTACCGATGGCTGCGATAATTAATACGATAAGAATGATTATAAAAGTTGCGTTGACACGGCTGTTGACCTCTTCTTGCTTTAGGTCAAAGGCTTTTTGGGAAGCAGCAGCTAAGTCTTCACCTGCTTGACGAATGTTTTGTCCGTAGCTTTCCAATTCAGCTAAAATATTGGAATATTGAGCATAATTTTTCTGAATAGTTTGCGCTCCTTCATGGTAAGCTTTAAGGGCAGCGAGCAGTTCGTCCACCGTTTGCCCACTGGTGGAGTCAGAAATGTGGCGTCTAATGGTTTGAATTGAGGCGTTTGCCTCTTCGATATCTGC
>DAOUFY010000131.1:0-9101 GCA_034429745.1 Anaerolineales bacterium | reverse complement strand
AAAATAAGCTGCCTGTAATATTATTATACAGGCAGCCTAATAAAATGGAATTTTTGTATTAATAAGATACCTAACGTTTGACTAATACAAATACACCTAATTGATTGGAAATAGCTTTAAGCCGACTATCTATGGCTACTTCTTTCCAACGATTTTGAGACCATTGGAGAACACTCAAAAACCCCTCTTTAGTTAAAAGGTTAGCATTATCTACGAATGAGACTTCTAATTTCTTATTTTCAGGTAATGTTGGCAAGGATTCTCCTTTGTAAATTAAATTCACGGATGTTGCATCAATAAATTTATAATCTGCGGGCAAATTGGCTGGTAATTCACTTTCTTTTACATCACCGGCAGAAATACTCATTTCACAAGGCTCCAGTTTTGGTACTGATACAGTGCTGCCATCTTCTAGTTTTAAAACAGTGCCACTGCCACAAGCTAGATTTACAAAGCCTGTATTCCCTGTAACTGGAACAATGGCAAACTCTTCGTTATTATCATTGATTAGAGGATAAATAATCGTGGTTTCCTCTCTGGACCAATTCACTATTGATATTACAGCAACGGTAACCAAAACAGCCACACTAAATAGTACTTCAATCCATCTCTCTTTAATCTTTCTCATAGCTAAACTCCTAACATTGTTCTATATTATAATTATAGACAGTATTTGTAGAAAATAAACAGTACTTAAGTACTATTTTTGTTTTTATTAATTTATCCCAAAAGATGAAAATTGAGGTACACTATATGTGCAAGCGCTTATACATACAACCGACCTAACATATTAGAATTCGGATTAAATTTTGGGGGTTGCAATTATGGAAACCATCATCAATAATATTAAATTTAGTTATGAAGATGTGGGCAACGGTTTTCCTGTGGTTTTTATACATGGATTTCCTCTCAATAAAAATATTTGGCGTTCTCAAATGGAAGGTTTATCTGATAAATTGAGAGTAATCACATTAGACTTACGCGGGTTTGGAGAATCACAAGCAACAAACGATGAATATTCGATGGACCTCTTTGCTTTTGATATTGCCAATTTTTTTGATCACCTAAACATTATCGCTCCCGTTCTCGTTGGCTTATCTATGGGTGGATACATTGCTTTAGCTTTCTGCCAAAAATATGCAAAGTGGCTTTCTGGTTTATGCCTAGTTTCTACACGAGCTACCCCAGACACTGAAGAGGGTAAGGCAAATCGAGATAAGCTAGCGTCTATTGCCAAAGATCAAGGCATTGAAGCGCTAGTAAATTTGCTTATTTCAAAGATGGTGTCTCCAACTACTTTAAAAAATAAGCCTGAATTATTACAAGAACTAAAGACAATAATGTTGAACTCCTCTTTGGAAGGCGTTATTGGCAGCTTGCAAGCAATGAAAAACCGTCCTGACTATAGTTCTATTTTGCCCTATCTTAATTTACCAACATTGATCATTCATGGTAAGGATGATGTTCTTGCATCCGTTGCTGAATCAGAAAAAATGGCCCAAATGATTCCAGAATCGCGGTTAGAAGTAATATCAGACGCTGGGCATATGGTTAATATGGAACAACCTGAATCATTTAATTCAATTCTTTCAGATTTTATAAACATCCTTTAATCAACCCATGATTATCTGTATAGACATAGGAAACACTAATATTACCATTGGAATATATGATAATAAAAACCCTAAAGCTCGTTGGAGACTAGCTTCCGATCATGATCGAATGCCAGATGAGTTTGGAATTCAACTAATTAATTTACTAAAATATCAAGAAATATCTTCAAGGGAAATTTCAGGTGGAATTATTGCATCAGTTGTTCCCCCACTTACCAACAGATGGGTTCAAGTATGTAAAAATTTTTTGAATATTGAACCAATGATTGTTGATAGTACTCTCCAGACCGGAGTAATCATTAAGTATGAAGAGCCAAACTCTGTAGGAGCTGATCGAATTGTTGATGCTGCAATCGCTTTTCACTTATACGGAGCTCCATTATGTGTGGTGGATTTTGGAACTGCCACTACTTTTGACGCTATTGATGACAATGGTGTATATCTAGGTGGGGCAATCGCTCCAGGTATTGTGATAGCTGCTGAAGCATTATTCCAACGAACTGCCAAATTGCCTCGCATTGAATTATCTCCCCCTCCTACGGCTATAGGAAGAAATACTATTCACTCTATTCAATCCGGCATATTATTTGGATATGTGTCTATGGTCGAAGGAATGATCAATCGTTTCAAAAAAGAATTAGGAACTACTACTAAAGTAGTAGCTACCGGTGGTCTAGCTGAGATAATATCTAAAGAGACCCCAATGATAGATTTCGTTGCTCCATGGTTAACCCTAGACGGCCTTCAATACCTATACGAAATTAACAATCAAAGCAAATGATAATACTAAATCCTTTAAAAAATAAAAACATAGTTTTAGGCGTTACAGGCAGCATCGCTGCCTATAAATCAGTCGAATTGGCGAGTTTACTAGCTCAAAATGGAGCTTGCGTTTATACTATTCTCACAGATGCTGCTCAAAAATTTGTTTCTCCAATTTGTTTTCAATCTGTAACAAGTTTTCCTGCCTACACTGACAGAGATTTATGGACAGATAAAGCACACGTCCTTCACGTTAATCTCGCTCAAAAAGCAGATGCCACGATCATTGCACCTGCTACAGCTAATACGATTGCAAAACTAACTTATGGAATCGCTGATAACCTATTGACTCTATTTTCTCTCTCCTATAGCTCAGGTGAGAAATTTCAATCCTTTATTGCTCCTGCCATGGATGCAGGTATGTACTCTAATAAGTCAACACAATCAAATCTACAGGCATTAACGGATCGCGGTTACTTACTTATTGGGCCCGAAGAAGGGCATCTAGCTTCAGGCATTATTGCCAAAGGTCGTATGACTCCCCCAGCAACTATATTCCAATTATTACGCTATTATTTATCACGAGAAGGGATTCTAAAAGGCAAAAAAATCGTTGTTACTGCTGGAGGTACAAAAGAACCTATAGATCCCGTTCGCTATATTGGTAATCACTCCTCAGGAAAACAAGGATATGCTCTTGCTCAAGCAGCTATAGACGCTGGAGCAGATGTAACCCTCATTTCCACACCTACTCATCTCACCGTTCCATATGGTGTTGACCTTATTCTTGTAAATACAGCAAAGGAAATGGAAGCTGCTGTTATTACTGCGATTCAAGATTCTGACGCACTTATCATGTCAGCAGCTGTTGCTGATTATTCTCCTACTACCCAAGCAGGTAATAAAATAAAAAAATCTCATCTCTCATCTTTAACACTGGAGCTTACCCCCACACCTGATATCCTTTTAAGTGTAAAAAATTATAAAAATAAGCACGCTCACCCAAAAATTACTATTGGTTTTGCCGCTGAGACAGAGCAATTAATTCAAAACGCATTATCCAAGCTGCACGAAAAAGGGCTTGATATGATTGTAGCAAATGATGTTAGCTCTCCCGATTCGGGTTTTTCCACAGATACCAATCGCGTTGCCCTCATAACAAAAGATGAGCATATTGATCATTTACCTCTGATGAGCAAATCAGAAGTAGCTCAAAATATCATCATAAGATTAGTTGATTTATTAGAACAAACCGATCACTCGTCAAATTGAGCAATATGATGTTAATATTATTCTGATCTGGCTGATAGCATGGCAATCTTTTTCTCGAGCGCGCGCGCATTTCTAACAGCCGGAGTGTAATCAGGATTGAGTTCTGCTGCTTTTTTCATATACTTTAATGCCATTTGATAATCTTGTTTTGTTAACCCTGCTGTTTTCCCGAATCGTAATAATGCCGCTGCTAACATTGAATTGAGCAAATAATTGTTTGGAAATTCATCAAGTGCTTGTTTTCCGATTGCAACCGCTCGCGGCCAGTCACCAATTCTAGAAAGTCTCTGCATTTCAAGATAATAGGAAAGCCATCGTACTGGTGGAAAATCCACATAATGCTCTTTCAGCCAAGCAACATGCATTCCAATTTCGCGGGCATGTACGCTAGATTCAACGCCGGGTTGATTAAACCCTAATAGTGCTAAACATAATAACAACCTCGGATGAGCTGCTTCAGGGTCTAGTTTTATTACGGCTCTTAAATAATTTACTGCTTGGGCAGTTTGTCCAAGTCCTAGGGTTAATTCACCCAACTCCATCATTTGCTCTTTCGTAGGTGGTTTTCGCCCAATCTCATTGGCTAGTTTACTTAATCGTGATTGCTTCTGTTGTACAGTAGTTAATCGAGAAATTGCTTTGCCGCAATATTGGCAACTATTGATTTCCTGATCAGTTACATTAGGTGCACCACAATAAGGACAGCCTGGAAGAGTTGGCATGTTGTCTCATCTCCTTAAGTATAGGTGTTAACGATTATATGTTTATTATACCTTATTGTACTACCTTCTTGACAAAATCATAACCTTCCTGTAAAGCTTTAATATTTGCTTGTAAAAGGTGCCGGTGTCTCTCAGGCAATTCCTCCTCTAGTGCAGTTTTTACACTTTCTAAACTCAATATTGGCATTTTGGCTAATAGAGCGCCTATCATCACCATATTGCTTAACCTTTTTTCACTTATACTCTCCGCAATATCATTAGCGGGAATAAGTACTACTTGTAAATCCTTTCTTTTGAAATTTCGATTAACCAACGATTGATTTACTACAAGCACTCCGCCAGGTTTTACAATGGGTTCATATTTGTTCATACTAGGCAAATTCATCACCACGGCAGCCTGTGGATTACGGACCACAGGTGACCCGATCTCATCTCCAGAAATAATTACTGTACAGCTTGCAGTACCACCTCTCATTTCAGGCCCGTAAGAAGGCATCCACGTTACATAATACCCACTTTTCATTGCTGTATAAGCTAGCAATTCACCGGCAAATAATACTCCTTGACCACCAAAGCCTGAAAAAACAATTTCTTTATGCACACAGCACCTCCTGCTGTTAACTTTTTATCTTTATCTTTTCCACTTCCGGAATCACTTTAAAATCTCCTATTGGATAAACTGGTATCATATTTTCAACAATCCATTCTAAGGATTCAGAAGGTTTTATCCCCCAATTTGTTGGACAAGTGGAAAGTAGTTCAACCATAGAAAATCCTAATTGCCTCTCTTGCACTTCAAATGCCATTCTAATGGCTTTTTTTGCTTTACGAATAGCGTTAGCATCATGCAGACTCCTCCGGACTATGAAACTCGATCCCTGAAGTGTTGCTAACATTTCTGACACCTTAATAGGATACCCACTCGCTTTCACATCTCTTCCTAAGGGAGAGGATGTGGTTTTTTGTCCTGGAATGGTTGTTGGTGCCATTTGTCCTCCTGTCATTCCGTAATTTGCATTGTTAATGAAAATTACGGTAATATTTTCTCCGCGAGCAGCAGCATGGACAATCTCTCCCATACCTATTGAAGCTAAATCCCCATCTCCTTGATATGTGAATACAAGTCTATCGGGTAAAACTCGTTTTATACCTGTTGCCATAGCCGGTGCTCTCCCATGGGGAGCTTCTACAAAGTCTAAATCTAAATAGTTATAAATAAAAACAGAACAGCCTACAGAAGCCACCCCAATAGTACGTGAAGCAATATCCATCTCATCTATTACTTCTGCTATAATTCGGTGAGCAACTCCATGGGTGCATCCAGGGCAATAATGGGTTAAGGTATCTAAAAGACTGTTAGGTCTTTCATAAACAATGCTTTTTATATCTGTCGCAATCAAGCTCATAGTCTTATCTCCCGTATGTTTCCAAACTGCGTATTGATTCAAGCCTGTTCAACCAACTTTTTATTGGATCTGAACCTTTACGCAATGGTTCTACAATCATTCTTCTTATCTCTGATTGTATTTCATCAGGATAGGGAAGAATACCTCCCAATCTCCCATAAAAATCTACCATGCAATTGTCTTTCACTATCTGTTTTATGTCGTGAAACATTTGGCCTGCGTTCATTTCAACAACTAAAATAGATTTCACCTGTTTAGATATCTCTTCTATCTCTTTTTCAGGAAAAGGCTTTAAGGTAATTGGTCTAAATAATCCTACCGGCACGCCTTTTGATCTTGCTGAGCGCACCGCCGTCAAAGCAACCCTGCCCGCCGTGCCAAAACCAATGACAACATATTCAGCATCCTCAATATAATAATCTTTATACCTGATCTCATTCTCTTTTATATGATGCCATCGCTTTAATAAACGTATATTGGCTTCCTCTTGCTCACGTGGATTCATCAAAATAGAGGTCAGCACTCTTCGACCATCTTCATTTTTTCCTCTGACAGCCCAGTTTGGCGGTTCAAACCCAGTTTGCTTCATTTTTGCCGGCTGCATAGGGGGTAAAATGGCTGGCTCCATCATTTGTCCAATACTGCCATCCAAAAGAACCACAACCATCGTTCGGTATTTTTCTGCTAATTCGAATGCAAGAACGGTATGATCTATAGCTTCTTGCACTGAAGAAGAAGCTAATACAATCCAATAATAATCTCCATGCGCACCGCCATGCACCATTTGGTGGTAATCACACTGCGCTGGATCAATATTACCTAACCCAGGTCCAGCGCGCATCAAATCTACTAGGACAAAAGGGACTTCTGTTGCAGTAATATAAGATATCCCCTCCATCATTAGACTAATACCTGGAGATGATGATGATGTCATTACTCTGGCACCTGTACAAGCTGCGCCATAGACCATATTTATTGCGGCTAACTCACTTTCTGCCTGTAAAAATACCCTTCCCTCCTCAGGCATTCTTTTTGACATCCATTCCAACAGTTCTGTTTGAGGGGTTATTGGGTATCCAAAATATGCATCTAAACCGACTCTAATGGCAGCTTCAGCTATGGCTAAATTTCCTTTTATTAATTGCTTATTCATCTAGTCTTTACTCCGTAGGCACATCTTTCTTTTGGTCATCCGGCTCTACTACATCCTTAATCTCTTCTGCTTTGTCTATCTCTTTTTGTTGCTTTTCTCGATATACAGTTATCGCTGCTTCAGGACAAACGACTGCGCATATCGCGCATCCTGTACATTCTTCGCCTTTCATTCTGACAGGGTGGTATCCCTTTGCGGTGAACGTCTCGTTATCTAACTCCAATATATTCATCGGACATGCTGTTACACAAAGTTCACACCCTTTACAAAAGACCTCATCTACCTCTATCCAACCTTTTATTACATTTGGCATTTCATTTCTCCACTATTACTTTATGAATAATTCAAGGTACCGATTTCACTTTCTTTTTAATTTTATCATAAAATGACAATGATAATCGGATTATAATTACATTTCTAAGAATGGAGTTATTAAGTATGAAATTTACATTTTGGATTAAATCGTCAATAAATCAACTTGATTATCTTCTGCGTAATTTCATAAAATGGCGACGAAAAGGATATTCCTTAAAGCACACTTTAACAGCTAGTCATATCAGCATATTAAATAGACATAATCCAATTGCTGCAGAAAGGCTTATCCATACCTATCATTTATTAAACTGGCTTCAATTCTCTGACCTAAATAACTTGCTTGAAAACTTTTATTATCTAGAAATGCTAGAATCCGCCTTACTCCGTTCAAATATTGAATTACATGATAATATTCATGTGGCTGACATTGGAGTATCTTATTGGTTTTATGTCCGCTCTTTTTATGCATTATTAACCTGGTACAAATCATCAACCCCACGATCATTTTGGTTGTCCGGCTATGAAATAGACCCTTTTCGGGTATATCTGAATTTCCACTCTCGCTATGATCTCGCCCAAGCATATATTAAAGGGTTGCAAAATGTCTCATATCATCCGAAGGAATTTTCTTATGAAAGCGAAAAATTCGATATGATTACCCTTTTATTTCCTTTTATCTTTCTAAGTGATCATCTCCAATGGGGGTTACCTTTTAATCAATTCAAACCGAAAATCCTTCTTCAAAATGCATATCTGAGCCTAAAAGTGAATGGATTAATGATAATTGTGAACCAAGGCGAAGAAGAATATAATGAATTAGCAATAATTCTCCCTTCACCGTTAACAATTCTCGATCGTTATCAATTTTCATCCGATTTTTTTTACTACGAGATCCCACGATATCTTACAATTGCTCAAAAAATCAAATAGACTTATGAATATTGATTTAATGGCTGAAAAAGCATACCAACATATTCAATTTCTTTCCGAAAAAATTGGTGGCCGGCCTGCAGGCAGTCGAGTGGAACAAGAAGCCTTTTCATACCTAGCGAAACAATTAACACAATGGGGATATGCGCTACAATCTCAAAAGGCACTTTTTGGTGTTGCACCCGTTTGGTTTATCCCATATGGATTAGGAGGGATATATCTTGCATTATGCAGTATATGGATTAATATACTCCCCCCTATAGCTCTTACTCCCCCTTTACTATTTTATTTACTGCCATTTATTACTCGCAAAGCTATTCATTGGAGAAAAAAAGATCAATTATCACAAAACATTTTTACTGAGCTTCCTGATGAAAACAATTCATTACCTATATTCATCCTTTCTGCTCACGTGGACACCGCAAAAGCTAGCTTTTTTACAAAATCCTTTATCCTTATCATAAACTACTATACTTTATTTATTGCTCAGAGAGTTGCCATAGCCTTAGCTACCCTATCGTTATTGCTCTTGTTTAATATAACCATCCCTCCCCTATTTATCTTACTCATCCAATACGTATCTATCATCGTTGGTCTGTGGTTATTTCTCTACCAACTCATAGATAATTTATGTAACCAAAATCATTATTCTCCTGGAGCAAATGACAATGCATCAGGTGTCGGCATATTGCTTTCAATTGCTGAAGAACTAAGCAAACAAGAATATAAGGATAAATTAAGAAATATTAAAGTAGGGTTTTTATTTACAGGAGCAGAAGAAACGGGAGCGCAAGGCGCAGAAGCTTTTGTACCCATGTTGAATGGTCGCCAAGTTGTTGTATTATGTCTTGATATGGTTGGTTGTGGTTATGATATTATGTACGTAACAAAAGACGGGACTTTCATGCCCATAAAAACGAGCATGTTG
>DAOUFY010000130.1:0-9077 GCA_034429745.1 Anaerolineales bacterium | reverse complement strand
TATTTTATAGAATAATATTATTAATACTTTTTTAGCCCCCCACTATGGTGTAGGGGTCGGCGTTGCAGTAGCCAACACTTGTGTTGGGAATGGCGTTCTCGTTAGCAAAAATTCTGGCATAATAGTTGGTGATGGGGTCGTTGGTTTAGGCAGATATCCAGATGAAATATCAGTAGCATTAATGTCGGGCAATGGCAGCAGATAAGGTGCGTTATTTGGCACTAGCATTACTCTTATGCCTGGAGCTAGTTTCTCTATATATTGATAAGTAAGTAAATCTTTATTTTTCATCAATGCTTCAGAAATGACTTGCAAAGCTTGTGCCTGTGCATTTGCTTTAATCTTAATAGCTTCAGCTTCTGCTGCTGCTTCAATCTTAATACGATTAGCTTGTCCTTCTGCCAAATTTTTCATTTGTTCTGCTTGATAAACCGTACGAGTCATTTCTTGGTATGCAACCTGCTTCTGTTCTACAGAATCAGAATATTGCTTCGAGAAAGTTATATTGCGCAAGATAAAACGATCTAGAATAAACCCTTTATCGCTAAACGCTTGACCAACCTCCTTGCTTAAATCTTTCTCTAAATCCAGACGTTTGAAGCTATTTACTTCATCAACTTTGTACTGTGACACTTTTGTACGAATAATTCCCCTTAAAACAGGGCGCACAAAATCATTAACATAACGATTTTGCCAATCAATATATATCCTTACTGCTTGAAGTGTATCAATCCTGAAAATAACCGAACAATCAATAAATACTTCTTGCCCATCAGAGGTTCTAGCAGAAATAGAATCATCCCCCCGCATCTGACCTTCCAATGGTTTTTGAGACATCGTATATGTCTGCCAATAAATTGGGTACGTGTGCACTTCCTCTGCTAAAGGAACAATCCAATGCAACCCCGATCTCAAAGGTTGATCTCTGTACCCATCTGGAGAAACGATGGAAACTACTACCCCAATTTCCTGTGGAGGAATAAAAACCAAAGCTGTACTCAGCAAATTTAGCGTTACAACTATGGTTAGGAGTACTAATGTTCTTACTTTAAAGAGCCCTTTTACAGTAGCCCAAACCCCTACAGCAGGTATAGACCGCCAAAGATACACAAGCACTATAAGTGCAAATAGCACCCAGCTTGCTGTTGCAACAAAGTTTAAGCTTCTGTCAAGTAGCATATTCACCTAGCAATGTTTTCATTGTAATTTATCCTTATTGTCTTGTCAACTTTTTCATGGATGAGCAATAACAATCAATGTTTTTGACCTATTCAATACGCAGCGAAGTGCACGAGCTAAATTTTCCGGATCCAAAGCTCCAAAACTTTCGTCCAAAATAATAATTTCTGCTCCTTGTAATAAAGCTCTTGCGATATATAAACGACTGCGCTCACCATGTGAAAGCTGCCAGCCGCTCTCACCTACCATTTGCTGAAACCCGGCCGGCATTCGATCAATCAATTCACCTAGCCCCAATTCGCGGCAAATTTCTTCGGCATCCTTTAGATCCACAGGTAATGGGGGCCAGCGTCTTCCCATCAATAAATTAAAAGCGAAAGTTTCATTAAATACATGGTTCTCCTGAAACTGAGGAGCGGAAACAATTTGACGATGCCATTCTTCTATTCCTATCGTTTTTTGATCGAAGCCATAATACAATAACAAGCCAGACTCTGGTTGCCTTAAGCCCGCTAATACAGCTGCTAAAGTTGATTTTCCCCCACCCGAAGGACCTTCAAGCAATATTCTATCACCTTGATTTATCTCAAAAGAAAGATTATTCAATACATAACGACCATGCTGTTGATAACGATAATTAATCTCCCGTCCGATAAGCAATGTTGACGAAGAACCGTGCTCGATTTTATCACTCCTATCATTAACGTTGAAAAAAAAGGGTGAGATAAGGCGCTGCCTTGAAGCAGCATCGAATATTGGCTTTACCTGTTGAAGAGCTAAGATAAAACCGACAATGCTTTGCAAACCTTCTATCAACATTTGAAAAGCTTGAGAAGCGAGGATCACTCCACCCAAACTAACAGCGATGATCTGTGAGGCTTGAGGTGCAGCTATCATAGGTATAGTAATAAAACTTAATCCTACAATTAACCATCCGCGTGGTATAAAAGTAACATACATATTAATTCGATTTTGTTGTATGGTTTGTGTAATATATCGGCTCAGTTGTGCGTCTTCTTCCTCATGCCATTTTTCAATCTGCTGTTGTGCTAACTTCGTTCGATGGCCTACCATGCTCTCAACTAAGTCATTGGTCATCTCTCTATAGGTGTTAGTCCAATGATAACTATGTTCAATCATCCTCCAGCCTAGGAATGCAGTGAAAAGCAGCCATAACACTAACAATAATGAATGATAAATTCCACCAGCTCCTTGTGCTAATATCCATATCGCTGCGATTAATTGGATTACAGCCAACACTGCACTTAAACCACCACTCAATGCCAGCGACTCCACCGCAGATGATTCCATAACCCTTCCAAGGAATTGACCTGCACCCTGATGTCGTATTTCTTCAGGCTCTAAACGCAATACTCCAAAAAGAAGTCGCTGCTTAAAGACTGCTCCACTATGAACCGCCAGCAAACTTTGTGCTTCTACCATCATTAATTGAAAGGGAATAGCTGTTAGCATAACCAAAGCCCACGCTAAAAGCCAAGCCCATTCAAAATGTCCTTGAAAAACGCCCAACCCTATCATCCACCAAGCAAATATGGATAAGAATTGTTGAACACCATATGCAGAAAACATTCGCCATAAATATAAAGGGATTTTCGCGTGAAACAATAACTTCCAAAAAGCATCACTTGGTGATGGACGTAACAACCATCCTTCTATCACATTGTATGAAGCAAGCTGTTCTTTCAATATCGCTTTATTTACAACAATCCTGCGTTCTTTAGGAATTCCTGCTTCCATTAGTAAAACCTCCATTTGGTCGCTAATGGGTTTTTCTAATGGAAAACACAATAAATCACGAATATACGAAGTAGCAACTCGTTTAACTCCTAAATGCGGGCAGAGCAAAGATACCCTACTTTTGCCTCCTTTTACTAAAACAATTATTTCTTTTTCCTCATTGCTTAACTCATCTTCTTGGGGCAACAAAATAATTGCCGGCGCACTTTTACAAAGAAATTGTTCAACCTCCTCATATCTCGCTGATACAGGCTCGATCTCAAGAGCTAACAAACCAGCTGCATTATTCAGCCATCGGCTTATTTGCTCAATATCGGATTTGATTAAAGGCTTTGGCAGTGGAGGCAAGTCTTTTGGTTTTGGATATAACTTGCTTGCTCTTCCTAAAGCTTCCAAAACTTCTGATATTTGAGATATTTTCCAGCTGAAGTCATCTCTACGAATGCTCATTGACAAGAACGAATAATATAATCAACCAAGATTTTATATTCCTGAGCCGCACGGCTTGCAGGTGCTAGTTCAAAGATAGTCTTTCCTTCCGCTGCACACTCTCTTAGTACAGTTGCTCGGTGGATAGGGGGCAAAAGCAAATGGCTAAAATGCTTATTAAGATCTTTTGTTGTAGCTTTACTTTCCCGAGTTACATCATCAAAAAAGGTTGGTATAATTCCTAGTACTTGTCCTTGCCACCCCTGAGCTGTTTTCAAGTTTTCTAATGTATCCATAATACTAAAAACGCCGTCAGTAGCAAGAAAATCTGTTGCACAGGGAATAATCACCTTATCTGCTGCCCATAAGGCTTGCGATTGTAAATCTCCAGCCGATGGAGCAGTATCTATAATACAATAATCCATATCACTCATATTTCCATCAGCGAGTGTTTTTTTGACATAATGAATAGGGGAGCGTTGTATTCCTAACACGGCCTGAGCAGTAGCAGTTTTCTTATCCCCAAGGACCAAATATAAACCCTTTCTTTCTGCATAGCGTACAACTTGTTTCAGTGGTGTTTCAGCAACCAGAAGTTGAAATGCTCCCGACTCCTGCTCGAATCCTAATAACGCTGCACATTGTCCTTGAGGATCGAGATCCACAAGTAAAACTTTATACCCATTCAAAGCCAATCCATGAGCCATCTGTACAGCAGTTGTTGTTTTCCCAACTCCTCCTTTTTGATTGGCTATTGTAATAAAGACTGCCATAAATTCCCCTCCTTATTTTATAAAAAATAAATTCTCACTATGGCTCTATTAGCTCCATCATTCATTCCAACGGAGTCATTGAAGTTTCATTCAGCACTCCATTTTCCAACCAAAAACGGCGCCAATGTTCTCCTCTCCATAACCCTTCACGAACTTCTTCTTCAGCCTTTATTAGTGCACCGTATTTTGTCCCTTCTTTCTTTATTAAATCAATTGGATTCCCATCCTCTATGATTTTCCCATCATCAATCACCAACACTCTATGAAATGAAAGAGTTTCACTAACATCATGTGTAACAAAAAGCAGCGTTGCTTCTTTCCAATGATGACGTGCTTTCACAAGCAATTCTCTCCGCTTTTGACGATCTAATCCTCTAAAAGGCTCATCCAAGAGAGCTAATCTTGTGTCTCTTCTTAACATTGCTCTGCCTAATCGAACCCTTTGACCTTCACCTCCTGAAACCAATCCACCACCTTCACCTAATGTTGTCTGAAGACCATCAGGCAAACGTGAGAGAATATCAAATAAGTCTGCCTCTTCAATTACCTCGCGTACATTAATCCCTTCTTCTTGCCTTGTTCCAAATTGTAAATTGTATAATAACGAACGGTTCCATAATTGCACAGCCGGATCCACCCATGCAGTAGCTTGACGTAAAACCCTCAATCGTTTTTCTGTTAATTCCTCGCCATTGACAAGCACTTTTCCGCTTGCTGGTCTGTGCCAACCTAACAGCAAACCAATTAAACTCGATTTTCCAGAACCTGAAAGGCCTACAATGCCAATATGCTCGCCAGGCATAATAGTTAAATTAATATCTGATAATATGGTATGGCCGCCAGCAACTACATGTACATCCATCATTTGTATTAATACTGCTTTTCTACCTATTTCATCATTCTTGTCCAACCACCTTGTCATTGCTTCATCATCTTCGTCAATATCCTGTTCCCCAATATTTTCCGGGGTTTGGATTGGTTCTAGAATTCTAAGCATCGTACTCCTAATGGCAGGGTATTGTTGTGTCATCATAACAAGAGTCTGTCCCATTGATGGCAAGCTGAGTGTCCAATAAAAAAGCAATAGAATCCCACTGCTTTGTCCACCTTTGGATACAAAATTAAATACAATCCATATAGCAAAAAGAGAGTAACTGAACGCGCTTATCCCTTGCAATGTTTTTCCCAATCGTAACGAATCTAAACTCGCACGTGCCCATTCAGTTAACAAAAATTCATGTTCCCGGCGCAACGATTTTTCTGCGCCATGTGTTCGTGTGGGTATCAAGCCTATTAAGGAGTCTAAATAAAAGTGATCTAATGCCCCCAAATGCGTTCGTACGCGCAAGTCTTTTTCTTCCATAAATTGTTTAGTTACCAATGATAAACCCATAAAAAATATTGTTGCTCCAATAGCCAAAGGAGCACTGATCGGGTCAAGCCAAATAATGCCAATTGTTGTGAAAATCAGTTGAAAAGTTGTCCGCAGAAAACTTACTCCCAAGTTAGGCATCGAACTTAACAAGCGTAGTTCATGAGCTCGTTGAGTCATATCTGAAATCAGACGGCTGTGAAAATAACGATCGCTCAATTTGGGAATTTTTTCCAGAAAAGCCACTCTCATCCTTGCTTCAATCTTTCGGCCTAGCTGCATTGTTGTGGCTGATATCGGAAATTCCATTAATGTCATGATGATAAATAAGGCAAAGAATAAAGCTATAGCTACTGTGCGCTGACCAATCATTGAGAATAAACCACCAATCTGTAAAATTCCTTGGAATAGCAATGCTTCAATGATTGTCCCAAATGCCGCAAATGCGATCGCCAGCATTAGAGTTGTAGGAACAAACAAACCATCCTCTTTCATAAGAGACACAATTTCTCTTAAAGGTCTGACAGGAGGTTCTTTTAACGCAGCTTCCAATTCTGGTGGGAGTTTATGCTTCTCGATGACCTCTTCCCCAGTTTCTGTAACTAAACCCTCCTTAGATTCAGCTTCTTTCAAGCCCAACACGCGTACTAATACCGCGCCACGCATCAGCAAGTACTTCTCTAGGAATTGACCGTCCCTATCATCAGATGGCTTTTGGAAAGGAATTACAGACCAATATACAGTTGGTATTTGCATCTTTGTTGGTTGAAAAACAGTATCCCCCAAAATTTTCATATCTATTTGTTGTGATGCTTCATCAATGTAATGAGCTTGTTCTAATCCGCGTTGAAAAAACCGCTGAATCACACTTAAAGACTCATCACCTCTCCTAATGCCATTTGCACGAGCTAACGAATCAACCAATCTTAAAGAAGCATCCAATGCAGCAAAAGAATGCCAATTCTTATCCAAATCTGCTTGGAGGATTAATTTTTCCGCTTCTTGTTCCTCAATATGCAATTGCTTAAACCGCTGAATTAAAGGCAAAATGAAGCCATCAGAACCAGCCCAATTTCTCCATTGTTGAGCTTCTACAGGATGAGTGTGAATATACACATCAGACAAAAAACGTTCTTCAGAAACCCATCTCCTTCCTGCTCCGGGGTCCATAATCTGCAAGGTTCTGCCATGCCGGCTCCAAACTACTACAAAGTGTGTCATCCCGTTAGGGAGTTTTACAACAACAATTGCAGGTATGGTTTGGGCAGATGATAACAACAAATGATCGGCCGGCACCATGATTTGTTCAGCTTCCAATCCCAGTTGATTGGCTACATCTTCCATCGTATCAATCGAAGTCCCATCCACACTGGTTTGGCATGCCTCCCGCAATCTCCCGTAACTTACAGAAATACCATATCCCTCCAATAAGGCTTTTAAGGAGGCTGGACCGCAATCCATTGCTGAAGTTTGAATGACTTCAGGAATAAAAAACCGTTTTTGTAAACTGGGTTTATTCATTAAACAATTATCTTACATTAACCTCATTGAGTTGAATCAAGGGGCAATGCATTGCTTTGTGAACTAGTTGTAAGTTCTCTGGCAGCTCTTTGCAACAGAAGGAAAGGGGTTATTCTCTCTACTTCAACCTCCACTTCTACTTTCACCCCTTGTAACTCATTGTTTTGGAGTAAATAGTAAAACTCATCATCAAGCGCAGACAATTCCACTTTACCATTTTCATCAACTTCCTTCATGGGTATCTTCATAACAATGCCTGCGAAGGTAATTATTTTTGGTATAGATTTCCCACCATTGCCAGAAGCTGAAGACGGTTTAAACTCCACTCGAATGCTTGCATTCTGACCGCTTTCGATTCGTTCCAGAGCTTTTGTAGGAAACTTTGCTAATATCTTTCCTTGTTCATCAACTGTGGTATCCTTGCTTATCTCATAAATAGACACAGGAGATGCAAAAAACCATAACAACCATGCACCCAATAACAGCATAGACAAGGTTAACCCTGTAATCGTCCAAGACACACTGTCCATCTGTATGGACCTTAAAGAGCGGGAAAATGGTATAGACATTTTCACCTTCCAAAAATACTAACGCCTGTTTTCTCTTGACGACCAAAATCCCATCCATTGATCCAAAGATGGGTTAAAGTAGGAATAAAGTTCTGGCAGCGCTGATTCAATTCCAAATAGGAGATTCCTGTCGGCAGCATTCCCTTTTGTTCCAGCATTTTTTCTAAGATTCTCTTTATTTCAATTAAATGCAAAACATCATTAGCAGCATATTTCAATTGCTTTGGAGAAAGCTCTTCGGCTAACCAAAAAGTAGATTGCTCCGATTTATCTAGCTCAACTTGCAATAATTCCTTAACCAAAGCAGCTAATCCATGTTCATCAGTATATGTGCGAACAAGTTTACTGGCAATTTTTGTACAAAAGACGTTTTTAACCTCAATGGATAAATTTGCCATCAAAAAACCGCTATCCATGATAGCGAAATGAAACACTTTTGTTATCTCTTCATTAATCAGCAATTGTTTTAATAATTTCGCTTTATGCCAATCCTTGCTTCTTAGTATCATCACATTCTTATCTTGATCGCATAATTGCACTAGACATAACATATCTCGATGAGGGTTTAAACCCGTCATCTCGCAATCAATAGCTACTATACCATCAAGAAAAAGGGAATGATAAAATTCATCAGTTAAATCTTCTAAAATGGGAAAATCACCTTCACTTTTTTTTAGCATAAACATTCCTAAAGCGTTGAATTTTGACAGAGTGATTATAACCCATTTCAAAGAATAGGCATTAAAAAAATACCCCTTTCAAAAAATACAGAAAGGGGTATTAGATCAAACTACAGCTTTCACTTCCCTGGCT
This sequence comes from Anaerolineales bacterium, assembly GCA_034429745.1. Classification (GTDB taxonomy): domain Bacteria; phylum Chloroflexota; class Anaerolineae; order Anaerolineales; family DRKV01; genus JBAXBF01. Next base: position 663 of record DAOUFY010000130.1, on the reverse strand, counting down.
CTACTGGTACAGATATAGAACTTGAAGTTGGTAGAACTGGACTAGTGGTTTTCGGTGCTTCTCCTTGAGGGATTATTTGCAATCCACCTAAACCAGCGCCAAATGCTACCCAAAACCCAGCCCGAACTCCGGCTTTAACATCCATTTTTATATTTTGTTTTTCATTTTGACTGATCATAAAGAATCTCCTAACCATAAGTTATGCTAATTGTAGCAAAGCTTTTAGGTTAATTCAATGAAAATACCTACTTATCGTATTTATTTTTAACGAATACCGTATTATTACGGTATTTGAACTCTCATAGCCAGAGTATAATCATTATAGATTGATGTTAGTTGCTTTTACAAATAAGGGTCAAACATATTTCACAGGAGGAAAAATGAAACTTAAAACTCATGTCAAAGCTTCATGGTGGTACACGGTACAGGCTGGAGATAGCTTATACAAGATAGCCCAGAGGTTTTATGGGGATGGTAATTATTGGACAGCTATTTACAATTACAAAAACAACAGAAGCATTATAGGTCCAAACCCAAATCTCATTCGCCCCGGAATGAACATTGAGTTATGGTAAAGACCATTTTTCATAGATTATAAAGGAGAGTTATATATGATTATAAAAAGCGGTATAAAAGCCGGTGAAGATTCATCTGAATTTTTAG
>DAOUFY010000129.1:0-7534 GCA_034429745.1 Anaerolineales bacterium | reverse complement strand
TTTAGGGGGCAAAAATTATTGTCCTCCCTGCCCTCCATGCCCTTACAATCCACCACCGCCTCCCCCGCCTCCTCAACCAACAACATACACTTGCGACCATTGCCAAGGCACAAACACATCCTGGGGAGGGTTGATTAACGCTACATGCAATTCCTGTTGGGCTTAATTTCCAGATAAAACCAGAAAAAAGGAGTACAAATATGAGACAAAATTCCCAAAACGAAAAGAAAGTTCTTCTTGCAATCGAACTTCGTACAGGCCTTAAAGCCGGCTATCGTCCAGTACATGGTTTAGTTGCTCCAGATGGTTGGACGCGTTGGGTACCTGGTTGGTTCGATCTTGACAGTCAAGGACGTTATGCTGTTACCGGCAGTCCACCCCCAGCCCCTGAAGAGTAATGTTTTCACACTTATAAAAAAGAAGGGATGGCTTCTTCCATCCCTTCTTTTTTCTTTGTTTTATTCATCCATTGGCTGCCAACGATGAGTAAGTTTATAACTTTTCGCTATCATCAGCGTCTCTACAGAAAGCACCCCCTCCATCCTTCGAATGCGTTCCTGTACCAATTCAGTAAGATGACTCAAGTCACGACAGAACACCTCAACATTGAGGTCAAAAGATCCTAAAGTCATCACTAGATACCGTACTTCAGGAAATGATGCGATTTCTTGAGCAACTTGATCTGTTTTTATCGCCTCCACCCGGATATTTAATAACGCTGGTGCTTGGTAACCTAGAGCATAAGGATCAACCATACCAACAGTACGAATAACACCATCTTCAACCATACTCTGGTAACGGCTGCGGATTGTTGTCTCCGACACTCCAGTTTGTTTTGCTATCTGAGTAAATGGAGTTCTGCCATCTTGTTGAAGTGTTTTTAATATTATCCGATCAAGTTGATCAATCTCTCTTTTCTGATTCAATGCTCCCACTCCTATGTAAAAACGCCCCAACCGGGAATCGAACCCAGATCTCGGCCTTAGGAGAGCCTCGCTCTGTCCATTGAGCTATTGGGGCAAGATATATTTATTATAACATTTTTTTACACATCATCCAATTTTATATCCATTAATCCTGCTTGAACTAATGCTTCTTCTGGAGCTAGTGCATTTTCAGATATTCTTACATAAATGTACTTAAATAAATCTCGAAAGACTGCCGTTACCGGAGCGGATAATATCATACCAATAATTCCTCCAATATTTGCCCCAATAAATAAAACTATCATAACTAATGCAGGGTGTAACGAAAGATAATTACCCATAATACGCGGTTTTAACCACATCGCCTCTGCTTGAGATATGACCATATATAGAATAAAAGTGTAAATAAAAGTATTCGTATCTACGGATAAAGCGATGAACAAAGCCGGTATCATGCCTAATAATGGGCCTATCATTGGTATTGCTTCGGTAAATCCAGCAATAATTCCTAAAAGCACTGCGTAAGGTACACCCATCACCATCAATCCTACAAAGGATAAAAATCCCACGATAAAACACAAAATTAACTGTCCTCGTATAAAAGAGTCAAAAATCCGATCAATTAACCTCATAACAACAATAAAATCAGAACGTAAGTTAGAAGGTACGATATTTACAATTGCTTGCGTAATTTCTTTAGCATCATTCAATACATAAAATAGCCAAATAGGTACAATAAGAATACCTAAAATAAAGCTTAAAGTTTTTGTAAGAACATCAAAAGCATTGCCTATCCCTTGTTGTATAATATTCACTAAAGTGTCTAGTAATCGTTGCAGAGCAGTCTGCAATTGATTTTCTATTTGAAGTCTCACATCTTGAGAAATACTTTTCTGGTAACTATCCCACAAATCCAGCAAATTCTTTTCCTTCATCCATTCATTCCATTGATTTCCAATTCTATTCGTTAAAGATGGCACCTCAGAAGCCAGCATGCTTACTTGTTGAAAGACTACCGAAAAGAATAGATATAACGTTGCCACTAATAGGATTAAGAGCCCAAAATATACCAAACATATTGCAATAATTCGTCCTAGTTTTCCTCTCCGAATGATTTTAGGCATCTTTTCTTCTAACACATTGACTAATGGAAGTGCAAGGTAAGCCAATACAAAGCCAATTACAAAAGGATAAAGAATACCCCATGAACGGATGAGGATATACAATGTAATGATAAATGTTATGGCTATAAGGATTAAACGATTACGCTTAACTGCATCAGGTGAATTAAAATATTTATTATTCATGTTTTTTGTATATATTAAACACAAGAATTTAATAATGGGCAACTTGGTTCTTATATGAGTATATCACAACAAGAAAAACACTAATTCACCCTATGCAAGAAAAAGAAAACCTGCAGCAAGGTGAGGGGGGCACCCTGCTACAGGTAGTAATAATTATACTTCAATCACTTATGGTTAGCAAGGGTAGTATAATTAAACGATAATTAATAAATTTCAAGCGGTTCATCAACGATAAACTGCTTAAAACATCTACTTGACCGCAGCAGGCTGTTCATCTTCTAAGAACAATACTTCTTCATCGTCATCATAACCAAGCACTTCAGCATAACGACCCCAGTCCACAATAGTATCAAGCTGTCGCTCAATTTCATCCGGCGGAAAATCAGCTTCCAGCGCATTTTTAGCCTCTTCCCAATCAATGTGATGTTTTTCATCAGATTGTAATAAGGATAAAATCCACTTAAAGATGGGCAATCTTCTTACGCGGGTTGCAAATATTTCTTTTCTCGCTTGAATACTCGCGTCAGCAAATGTTTCACCTAAATCAGTCAGCATAATATCGCCTTTTTCAATTCTCGCAAACCCCAATAATTCTGCTGCTTCCGTAAGGCGCAGTAATGTATCAGAGTTAACACCCAATTCATCCACTAACCGATAAACATCCGTACGATCATCAGGTAATTCGTTAAGATATTCCAGTAAACCTAATAAATCATTGATATGGATATGCGGCAAACCGCGAGTTACTCCAGGTTCGCCAGGTGCAGAACCCAATTCAATGATTTCAGGTTGCGTCTGTCCAGCTAATATTGAATAGACATTATCCACAATCGCTTGAAATTGCATAGATTTGCGATCACGCGGATGAGGTAAAGGTACATCAAGAGTTGCTACTATCCGGCCTGGTTCCTTATCCATAACAACCAAGCGATCTGCCATAAACACAGCTTCCTCAATATTATGGCTTACCATTAAAATTGCTTTTGTTGGAATTGCATTGCTTGTCCATAATTCCATTAATTCACCTCTTAAAGATTCTGCACTAAGTGGATCAAGAGCTGAAAATGGTTCGTCTAAACAAAGCAACTCCGGCTCTACCGCCATAGCTCGTGCAAAACCAACCTTCTGTCGCATACCTCCTGACAATTCACGCGGGTAAGCTGTCTCAAAACCATCCAGTCCAACTCGGTCAATAAGATCCAAAGTCTTTTGCGCTCGCGTTTTCTCATCAACTTTTCTTGCCTTTAAGGCAAGCTCAACATTTTCATAAACAGTCAACCATGGAAATAATGCAAAAGTCTGAAAAACAATTGTTGCATTTGGATTTACACCTTGTAATGGTTTGCCATGGTACAAAACCGTTCCTTCAGCAGGTGCCTGGAGTCCGGTAATAATTCTCAACAAAGTACTCTTTCCACACCCAGAAGGTCCCAATAATGCCACAAATTCACCTTCATGTATACTCAAGTTCACATCTTTTACTGCAATAAATCGCCGCTCTCCAAACCCATAAATTTGTTGAATATGAACCAATTCTGTTAATACCTGTCTTGTCATTTTCATCACTCCATTCGATACTTTTCTTCAGCTACAACATACAACCTGCGCCAAAAAACACGATTAATTACGATCACTGTTAGCACCATACTTAAAGTTCCAGCTAACAACAGATGATAGTGGCCATCAGCTGTTGCTTGAGAGATCAGTGATCCAATCCCAATTGTTTTCAATGTTTGACCACCAAAATTTACATATTCAGAGACAATACTGGCGTTCCAAGCTCCACCTGAAGCTGTGATCATGCCCGTTATTAAATAAGGGAATAGAGCTGGTAAAATCAATGTGCGCCATTTTTCCCAACGACTTAGATGGATTAACGTGGCAGTATATTTTAAATCTTGGGGAATTGCACTTGCTCCTGCGATAATATTGAACAATAAATACCATTGTGTACCCATGAGCATTAATAAAACAGCAGCCAAATTCAAACCTCCGGGTAAATTAACCAACAGCAAAATAAATACCGGAAATACAGCCGTTGCTGGTACAGATGCAATGACTTGTACGATAGGTTGTAATACGGCAGATAATCGCGGGTTAGTACCAATAGCCACACCTAATGGAATAGTCCATGCCAAAGCAAGGACTAATGAGATGATAACGCGGATCAACGTTGCGATTATTCCTGCTCCTACCTGCAGCCATTCATCTAATCTTAACGAGAATAGCATAAATAACGCTTGAGAAAATCCGTAAATAACTCCTGCTGCAACAATTATGATAAAAAACATTTCGATCCATGAAAGCCTCGATCGTTCTTTTCTTTCCTCTTTGCCATTAGTGAAAATCATGCTCATCCAAAGATCAATCCGTTCCATCAAAGGATCAAAAATCTTGGTAAAAAACCATTCTGAAAAACGTGAATTGTGGAGGAGATCATAAAACCATGAAGTGGGTGGAAAATCATTTTCAACCATTTCTACCTTGAACCGTTCACTCCAAACCATCAATGGACGCCAAACTAATTGATCTAACAACACTACTGTTAGTACCAATGTAGCTATACCCCATAATATAGCATTGATATTTCCTTGATTAGCAGCTTCTTGAAGATAGGATCCCAACCCCGGCAAGCGGAAATCTCTTTGCCCCACCGTAAATATCTCAGCTGCCATAAGAAAAAACCAACCGCCTGCCCAGCTCATCATACTATTCCATATCAAACTAATCATTCCAAAAGGCAACTCTACCACTTTGAACCTAAACCAAGTATTCATTTGAAAAATCGAACTTGCTTCCCTTAGCTCTTTTGGAATAGTAGTTAATGATTGATACCAAGAAAACGTTAGATTCCAAGCTTGACTTGTGAATATTAACACTACCGAAGAAAGTTCAACTGCTACTCTTTCAGGTAAAATTGCATTCAAACTCAAAAGAACGAGGGGCAGAAAAGACAATATTGGAACACTCTGCAATACATCCAACAACGGCATTAAAACCTGTTCAGCTTTTCGGTTATAAGCCGCAAGTCGTCCATAGGTCAATGAGAATATAAGGGAAAGAAGATAGGCAGAAAACATCCTGCCAAGGGAAAAGATGGTGTACCAAGGTAAGGCTTCTGGTTTAAGAGAGATTGATGGACCTTTTATTTCAGCCGGCGTATAAAAAGCTAAACGAGTACCTACATACAGCAAAGAGATAATGATTAGGATGACAACAAAGTCACCCCATGTGAATGCTTTTTCCTGTTTTCGCTGTATATTGAAGAGGCGCATTAAAAATTCCATTGTTTTTCCCTCTCTTTCCTTAAAAAATTGCTGCCCCTGTGTCAGCAGACAAGGGGCAACATAGGATCACAAATAGGCATTGTTAGCGCGGTCCTATGACACTAACATTATTTGCTACTTGTCCACTGACTTTAAAATCAGGTCTTATAAAATTCAATACTTTGGATAAACTACTACTATCACTATCCATTGCTTTTATTATACCCCAAAAATGAAATATCTGTGTATGAGAATATTTTATACCGGCCCACAAAATTGACGGTAATACAACTCTGCAAAAGCTCCCTTTTTTGAAAGCAATATATCATATTTGCCCTGTTCAATAATTCTCCCTTGGCTTAATACAACAACTTCATCAGCATCTCTTATTGTTGATAAACGATGAGCAATAACCAAACTTGTTCTTTCTCTTAACAATTCGGTCAAAGCTTGTTGGATGATCATTTCAGTTTGTGTATCTACACTTGCCGTTGCTTCATCAAGGATAAGAATTCTCGGATCGGCTAGAATAGCACGTGCTATTGAAATTAATTGACGCTGTCCCAAACTTAATAACGCTCCTCGTTCACCAACATTCGTTTCGTAACCTTGAGGCAATCGTAGAATAAACTCATGTGCTCTAGCAGCTTTTGCAGCGTCTTCAATTTCTTTTTGGGTGGCATCCAAACGACCATAACGGATATTGTCGTAAACTGAACCAGAAAACAAAAATGGTTCCTGAGGTACAATCGCCATCTGAGATCTGAGACTCTTCTGAGTAACCTTGCGAATATCTATTCCATCTATTTTTATACATCCGCATGATTGTTGATCATCATTGCCTGACCCTACTTCATAAAACCGTAATAATAAACTAGCTATGGTAGTTTTTCCTGCCCCTGTTTCGCCAACTATTGCCACTGAATAGCCGGCAGGAATATGCAAATTAAAGTCCTTTAGAACCTTCTGATCTTCTTTATATCCAAAATTTACACCCTCAAACCTGATGTCTCCTTTGATAGGAGGCATTTCAAAGGCATCATCAGCATCTTTTATATCAGGTTCTACATCCAGCAAATCATATATGCGTTCTGCCGCCGCTAAAGCCGATTGGGCGACTGTCCACATTTGTGTAATCATCTGTATAGGACGATAAAAGTGTTGTGTATATTGAATGAACGTTACAACAATACCCACACTTATTTTATGCTGTAAAGCCAAATATCCTCCCACTGCAGCGACTAAAGCCAAATCTACAGTACTTAATAAATCCATTGCAGGCATAAAAGCTGATGTAATGGCATTGGCATTGACATTAGCATCTCTGTTGGCTGCATTTCTTTCTGCAAAACGCCTTATATTAAGCTCGGTTCTTTGGAATGCTTGTGCTACTTTTATTCCCCCTAATTCTTCTTGCAATTCTGCCGAGACATCCCCGATTGTAGTTCTCGTTTTCCGAAAAGCTTGGCGTGCAACTTGAGCAAAAAATTGAGTTATAAGGATCATAAAGGGTACAACAATTATGACTGCAATTGCCATTCTCCATTCAAGCAAAAACATCATAATGACAATTCCAGTTAAAGAAAAAAGATTCCCAATTAACTGAGCAAAACCTTGGCTTATGAATGAGTTAATAACATCAACATCATTCATAACCCGGCTCATCAAGTCACCTGCTTCTTTCCTTTCCAAATATTGCAGCGATAATGAATGAATGTGCGCCATGACTTTAGCTCGTAAATCCGCTAAAACATGCTGCCCCGTCGAAGACATTGCCAGCATGTAGCCGCGCATCGCCAACATATTCACTAAAAATACAACAGCTAAACCGCTTGAAAGAAGCAATAAGCCGTTTACGTCTCCTTTTGCAATATAATCATCTACAGCTTTTCCTATTATCACCGGGTTTGTTGCTTGAGCTATTGAGGCAACTAAAATAAACACTCCGGCTAGCCAAACACTTTTTCTATACGGTCTTAACTCACCAAACAAACGCGACAATACTTTTGCTCTATTTTGAGCACGATCATCGCTT
>DAOUFY010000128.1:0-7468 GCA_034429745.1 Anaerolineales bacterium | reverse complement strand
TACTTTCAGCTATTAATGGTATTAGCCAATAATTATTAAATAAAATAATACCCTGATTAAAATTGAATTTATCATTGAAGTTGAATAACTCTGGAGATATAAAATTAATACTTTTTACATCTCCCATTTTTACTATGATTTCAAAGTGGTTATTTTTACATTGAGCAATAAATCCTTCTGCAGAACGCAAATGATCACAAGCTGAAGCCAGTACGGCTTCTAAAAACTGCAGCAAATCGTTCGGCGTGATTGCATGCTCTTCAATATTTTGAATGATCTTAATTACTTCTTCATCACCACGTAAAAATAATTTTTTCTCAACATATGGTGCAGCTAAGGTTATAAAATATTGCATAAATAATAAACCACCAACAATTATTACAACTTCAATTGCTGCAGTGGAGTAACCAAGCTGTTTTGATAACTGTCGGGTAATGGTGATAAAAATTAAAATAACAATAGCAGTTATTGGTCCCCTAAATATCCAGCGAAAAAGCCGGCTTTTAACCACTCTATCCGGTTGATCGACCCCAAAAAAAGCAACGGCATACGCCATCAATATTATCAAGACACTACTCAATCCATTACTTAAAACGACTGTCAGCCAAAATAAAAAATGATGATTAGCAACAACATTAGCACCAAATAGCAAAAATGGAAAAGAACCCAATGCTGGTGCAGTTGCTCCAGCCATCAGATATACCATTCTTCTTCTTCCTGCACTAGTTACACTTCTTCGATATGCGCGGTAAAAATTCACGCCACTCCATAGCATCATCGTCCCATAATAGGCAATAAAAATCCAAGAGATCCAAGTACGTCTTAAAAACGGGGCGTAGTCAAATATAGTAACTACCTCGCCAACCAATAAATTTAAAATCATTAACACAAAAAACACACATGATATGAGGAGACTTAATCTAACGACTATTCGTCTTCGCCCTCGAGAAGGACGACCTGTTGTGGCTAATAAGGCATCCGAAAAGTAAAAATAAGCGAAAGGTAGAAAAATGATGCCGACCCATTGAAGTTTTAACCAGAACTCAAGTAACCGCGGCTCGATTGTTACACTGCTTACCGCATCACCGATGAAAACGGCGGTTACACAAGCCATGATTATTGCAAAAGCCCTAGCAACGCGGTCTTTTAGGTTAAAAGTTAAAGAATATAAAACGAGTGAAAAACTTAAAACAGCTATTCCCGCTGTGAGAATTCGATTAAGTCCAATGAAAAATAATACTCCACTCTGAGTCATTTCGAGTTACCCAATGACCTTCGAGAAAAATAAGGCGATATCCAAATTACTGAAATATCGCTCATGGTAGCCTGAAAAATCAAAGCCTAATTTCTGCGCCAAACAAATGGCTGGGTAATTTTTGGATTGCATTTCAATGACCATTCTCTTCAATTGTCGTTGGTTTGCCCATTGTTGAGCTGCTAAAAGTAATGCGGTACCTACCCCTTGGCGGCGCATGCGGCGCATGACGACTAAATCATCCACCCAAGCTGTCTGTGGCACAATATCATCCCGAATACTAATATACCCAATAGGGTTTCCATTGAGCAATGCGACTAACAAGCCTGCACGCTCTTGCCAATCATCGCAAATTTTTTTTGGTGAATGGGGATAATCTACACGAACTGAGCGAGGCAAACATGATTCCCGAAGGGTTATTTGTATCTGCCCATCATCCGACTGAACATCAATCTGCCATACGCATTCACTTGTATAATGATGTTCAAGATTTGCTAACTGCTCTATATCCCCGCTTAAAGCAGGTCTAATAGCAATTTCAGGCATAATCGAACTCTCGCAGCACTCCCTTGATTAACGCGCTTAATTTTGGCACAATAATATTACCAACTTCCAATACTTCCTTATGATCTGCCGCTTTTTCTCCATCGTGACTAGCTTTATTGGTTATGCTAGAAATTCCCAATACCCGTTGATTTCCATGCCTTGCAACAGTAACTTCCGGTACAGTGGACATACCAACCGCATCCACTCCAATTTGGTGTAAAAACCGAATATCGGCTGGTGTTTCAAATGAAGGACCTGCTAAACACACATAAACACCCTCGCGCAAAGGAATATTAAGCTTTTTAGCCACTTGTCGGGTTAACTCGCATAGTTTCCTATCATACGCTTGGCTCATATCAGTAAACCGTTCTCCTAATTCATCAATATTAGGACCTCGCAAAGGACTAAAACCAGCCATGCCGATTAGGTTGAGGTGATCAGTAATCAGCATGATATCACCTGCTTCAAAATTAGGATTAACCCCTCCGGCAGCATTAGTAATAATCAACGTTTTTATTCCCAAACGCTGCATTACCCGCACAGGAAAGGTTACCTCTTCCATACTGTAACCTTCATAAAAGTGTATTCTACCTTGCATAATCAATACGGGCTTTTCTTCTAGCAATCCACATACTAATTGCCCTTTATGTCCTTGTACTGTTGAAATTGGCCAATTTGGGATTTCTTTATATGGTATAGATGCTGAATCCAAACACTCCTCTGCTAATGATCCTAAACCTGAACCTAAAATTAAGCCAATTTTCGGTTGATGCTTTATTCGTTCCCCTACAACTTTCGCTGCTTGAACAAACTTTTCAAGTGCTTTACTCTTGCTTTTTCTCCTTAAAAGCTTTTAAATACCTTTTCAAAAATACCAATAGAATTTGCAATGTCATTATCATTAATCCAATAATGAGTAACCAAACGAATCTGACGATTGTTAATTGGAATTGCCAATAAACCATTTTGTTTCAATTGTTCAATAAGCTGTGTTGCATTTATTGGAAGTGATTTTACTAATTCAATAAAGACCATATTCGTTGTTGGCATGCCCATCGGAAACGTAATGCCTTTAAGACTTGATAAACCCTCCGCTAAGGTTTTTGCTCTTTGATGATCTTCCTCTAGTCGTTCAGTCATCTTTTCTAAAGCAACAATGCCAGCTGCAGCGATCACACCAACTTGACGCATTCCACCACCAAGCTGCTTGCGTATCCGTTTTGCTTCGTCAATAAACGCCCGACTACCGCATAAGACCGAACCTATTGGTGCACACAAACCTTTCGAAAGACAAAAAGTAATCGAATCACTCGCTTGAGCAATATCCGCCGCTTTTATCTTCAATGCCACGGCAGCATTAAAAACACGAGCTCCGTCAATGTGAACTTGGATACCATACTGTTGTGCTAATGCATAAACCTGCTGATGATAATCCAAGGGCAATGGCATCCCTCCACAGCGATTATGAGTGTTTTCCAAGCAGATTAGCCGCGTTCGCGGAAAGTGTATGTTATCTCCTCGAATTGCATTCACAATGTCTTCAATAAGCATTGTTCCGTCAGGCTGATTAGGTACTTGGCAAGAATGAACTCCGCCTAAAGCTGATATTCCTCCGGCTTCATATAGAAAGGTATGAGATTTGTTTCCCAAGATAACCTCATCTCCGCGTCTGCAGTGGGTTAATACCGCAGTTAAGTTAGCCATGGTACCAGATGGCATAAATAACGCAGCTTCTTTGCCTAATCTTTCTGCTGCCATTTCTTGCAGTCGGTTTACAGTTGGGTCATCTCCAAATACATCATCACCTAATGGAGCATTTGCCATAGCCTGCATCATCTCTGGTGTGGGCAAGCTAACAGTATCAGATCTAAGATCTATCCACTTCATAATTTAACCTCGTTTCATGGTTCTACCATATTTTCTCAATTCTAGCATATCTTTAACGATTGATAAATTAATTGTCATTATTCATATTTGTTTTAATATTCACTTTTATTTCATTGTTTCAAGCGTGTGTAATATTTCCTCCAAATCAGCAGGTAGAGGCGCAAAAAATTCTCTTTTTTGTGATTCTCCCGGCAAGTTCAGCTTTAGGTAGCTTGCATGCAGAAAGTGCCTTTGCATAGGTATAGTAGATTGCTTATAACCATATACCGTATCACCTACTACCGGACAACCAATAAACGCAAGATGAATTCTAATTTGATGAGTCCGGCCCGTTAAGGGGCGAACTTCTAAAAGGCTGTGTTTTTTGAAAACTCGCAACACCCGAAAGAGACTTACCGCAGCTTTTCCTTTTTCTGGCGGAAGTACAGTCCATTTTTGCCGATTTATCTCATCCCTTCCAAGATTTGTTTCAATTCGCCCTTGTGCAGTTGGCGGTATTCCATCCACCAATGCTAGGTATCGTTTTTCTACTTCCCTTTTTTTAAATTGCGTCTGTATAAAGCGCATTGCAGGTTCATTTTTTGCAATTAACAATACTCCAGAAGTATCTTTATCTAAACGATGAACAATACCTGGCCGTACATTACTGGCATTCTCACCAAGTTTAGGCAAATAAGCCAACAATGCATTAACCAAAGTACCTGAATAATGTCCAACAGATGGATGAACCACTATGCCGGCTTGTTTGTTGATCACTAATACATCTTGGTTTTCAAACAATATTTCTAAAGGAAGTTCTTCTGGCTGATAAGGTGAATTATTCACCAAATGAATAAGATAAGATAAACGATCCCCCTTTTTTAGAAGTTGCCCAGCTTTTTTAGGAACGCTACCATTAACAAGGACAAAACCTTCCTTAATAAGGAATTTTGCTTTTGATCTAGATATATCTGGAAGCATTGATGCCAGAAAAAGATCTAAGCGCTGTTCTTCTTCAAGTTTATACTCCAATTCTTGCCACTCATTATTCATCTTGGAGTTGTTTTATCTCTTTATCTTCCTCTTGTTCCTTTAACTCTTTGCTTCCTTCTTGTTCTTTAAACCACAAGTCAACTATGATAATAAAAACTCCAATGGTTATGCTCGCATCAGCAACATTAAAAACCGGGAAATCCCCTACAGCAATAAAGTCGGTTACATGCCCAAATAAAATTCTATCAATCAGATTGCCAATAGCTCCGCCAAGCTGCATCCCCAAAGCAACTCTTAATACTTTGTCTTGCTCAGCTAAACGTGGATAATAATAAATAATTAAAGCAGAGATGACTATCGCAAGAATAGTAAAAACCATGGAGCCATTTTGAAACAAACCAAAGGCTGCCCCCTTATTGTACCAATGAACAATGTGAAAATAGGGAAAAAGCCACTCCCAGCCCTCTGGTAACCAGATTTGTGAGTAATCCAAATTGGTGCGGATAAGCGTTTTTGTCCATTGATCCAGGGCTATAATTACTAAAGCAATAAAAAACAATATTGCATAATCTCGAAAGAGTTTTTTCAACGGTTGCCTCCAAAAATAAGGGTTTTTAGTAAACTTCGTTTATTCTACTCCATATTTTTCGTTGCTACAAGTTAGGTTCGATAGGACTAATCACTTCCTATCTCAACAGCTAATATTTTCATTGGATCAAAATGTCTAAACTCTCCACTAGTACGCCAAAGAAAATAATTCTTCTTTTCCTCTTCAGTTATACCTATTGCAGGGGATGCGGTTTTATCATATCCTAGACTAACAAATCTTTCTCCAGGTTTTCCATAACGAGTCTCCAAATGCAAATGCGGGTTAGACGATGAACCACTGCTGCCTACCCTTCCTAAAAATTGACCGCAATATACTTCCACTCCCATATCAACAGCAGGCGCATTTTCAAGGTGTGCATACAAATGATAAAGTGATTGTTCCTTGGTTATCGTTAATTTTTCAGCCAGGGAGGAATCAATATCCTCTAGCCGCGTTTCAATGATTATCATATTGCCATATGGCGGACGATCAAAAATTACTGCAGCTGCTACTCCTGGCAATATGGCATTAACCTCGAATCCTGATATTTCCTCCCCTTTTTGCCCTCGGTAAAAAGCAAAATCAACCCCCATATGACGTTCATCAGAGCCAGGCGGAGGTGGATGATAACCATCAGATATGTACCGAAATAACTCCTTTATGATTACACCTTTCATGGGCGAACATACCGATCTTGGGAGTTTTTGCGGAGGTACATAATTTATTGGCAAATAAGATGCACTTTTTATATCATGCTCTTGATTTTGCGTTATTTTTATCTCCCAAGAGACAAATGTTGGAAAAGGTAAAGCTTCATGCGCCGTTGGTGCAACATTTACCGAATTTTTTCCCTTAGATTTCTCTGCAAATAATTGTGAATAAAGTAAAAACAGCGTCCAACCCAACGCAGTTATTTGCATAATCATGATAGTTCTATAAATCCATTTCACACCATTTCCTCTATACAAAGAAAAATATTTACATCATGAAAATGTTATTTTTTTATGGTACAATAAAATAAATATTTAGAGTTTATTTCTCTGTTTTACCAAAGCAAAGAAGTGATGATCAGAAAAATAAAACCATATTTCATTGAACACTTTACTAGTTCATTAAGTATCCTCTTAGCCGTATGCCTTTTTGCTTTTCTCCATCAGTATTCTTTTCTTTTATTTCACACTACCATTGAGCTTATAACAATTGCTGTGGCTATTGCCATCTTCATGTTCGCATGGAACACTCGATACTATGCTGATCATTCTTTCCTTTTGTTCCTTGGAATATCATTTTTACCTGTCAGCATCCTTGATTTGATTCATACCTTAGCTTATAAAGGGATGAATATTTTCATTGAGCATGATGCAAACCTACCAACTCAATTATGGATAGCTGCCCGTTATTTGCAAAGTATTTCTTTTATCGCCGCTATTTTCTTTATAAAACATAAATTCAAACCCAGATTAATTCTCTTTAGTTATCTATCAATTACCGCAATAATTATTACTTTAATTTTTTCCCACAATTTTCCAGACTGTTATATTGAAGGCAAAGGACTAACCCCATTTAAAATAGTCAGTGAGTATATTATCTCTTTATTTTTTATACTTTTCTCGTTATTTCTATTTCATTACCGCAATCTATTTGATAAAAAACTACTTCAACTTCTTATTACTGCCAGTTTGCTAACAGTATTCAGCGAAATGGCTTTCACATTTTATTTTAGTGTGTACGATCTATCAAATGCCATTGGCCATTACTTAAAATTCTTCGCGACAGTTGCATTATATCAGGCAACCATTGAAACAGGTTTAAAAGAACCTTATAAAGTACTTTATCGTAATCTTCATCAAAGTGAAGAACAATTTCGCACTTTAGTTGAAAGCACATCCGCAGGTATTATCATTTGGAATACAGATCAAGTTACTTACATTAATCCGGCCGCAAAAAAGATCATCGGTTATGAAATCAAAGAACTTCAACAACAAGGTATAAACAACTTAATTCTTTCTCAAGACAAAGCTGAAGCAGAGATATTATTTCAACAGTTATATGGCGAGAATGATGAAAATATCGCCATTTCAAATAGAGAAATATCCATCCTAACCAAAGACAATATAATCAAGCATTTATTGTATTCTATTGGAATTGTGAATCTCAATGATCAAAAACATTTTATAGCCACCTTTATTGATATTTCAGAACAAAAACGGCTTGAAAAG
>DAOUFY010000127.1:0-44413 GCA_034429745.1 Anaerolineales bacterium | reverse complement strand
AACGATTGCCCCTACTTTATGCACTGATACATTGTAAGGGAGATAAATGTGAGTAAAAAAATAACGAAGAAAGGAAAATCCCCTCTGGAAAGCATTGAAGAAGAGGCAAAACGGCAATTGTCAGATCCTTGGATTTCAAGAAGTACGGGGATCTTAGTGATTGCTGTAGTAAGTTTGCTTCTTATGCTATGGATATTTTCTACAGGAAATCCAGAAAAGCCATTATTAGAAAGATTGGTTGTGCCATTAATTTTTGGTGCAACGATTTGGATTATTGCGATAGTATTTTATTTCATTCATCGCTTAATCACACGCAGATAAGGTAAAAGAAAAAAAGGAGGAATGAGTGTCTTATGAGCAAACCACACTGCATTATAATTGGGGCAGGTTTTACGGGTATTGCTACGGCACATGATCTTGCACTGCGCGGATTTGATGTTACTGTGGTAGAGCGTGGAGCATTGGTAAGTGGTACTTCAGGCAGAACACATGGACTGCTCCACAGCGGCGCGCGTTATGCTGTAAAAGACCAAGAATCGGCTGTGGAGTGCATTGAAGAAAATATAATTTTACGTAAAATTGTTCCCCAAGTAATTGAACCAGGGCCGGGGTTGTTTGTTGCAGTAAATGATGATGATATGGCTTATCGCGAATCGTTTATAAAAGGTTGTGCAGAGAGTCATATTGAGATTAAAGAAATATCTCCAAGTGAGGCATTAAAACTCGAGCCCAATTTAACACCTGCTGTGAAAACTGCTTTTATTGTGCCTGATGGCACCTTTGATCCTTTGAGGCTGGCATTAGCTTTCGCCGCAACAGCAAAAGCTAATGGGGCTGTCTTTAAGTTGTACACGGAAGTAAAGGAATTAATCCTTGATGGCAAAGGTAATGTTTTAGGGGTGAAGGTGTGGGATCGAACAAATGATTCTCATTATGAGATTCGAGCTGATATGGTGGTCAATGCAACTGGTGCATGGGCTGGAGAAATAGCTGAAATGGCTGGGGGACATGTCCCTGTCAAACCGACGCCGGGTGTTATGGTCGCTTTTGATCAAAGGTTGATACAGAGAACCGTCAACCGGTTAAATGCGCCGGGTGATGGAGATATCATTCTTACTCAACGCAGAATGATGGTTGTAGGAACTACCTCATATGAGGTTGAAGAATTGGATTATGTTGAGATTAATCCCGAGCATGTTAAATTAATGCTTGAACGCGGCTCAGAATTAATTCCTGGCATAAGGCAGACAAAAGAGCGAGGAGTGTATGTAGCAACCCGGCCATTAATTGGTGGCGGGACTGGACGCAGTGTTGCCCGAACTTTCAAATGTTATGACCATAAGGAAAGCGATAATGTTGATGGATTAGTTACCATTACAGGCGGAAAAGCAACTACTTTACGCGCTATGGCAGAAAAGACAGCTGATATGGTATGCCAAAAGTTGGGCATTAATGCACCTTGTACGACAAAGGATGTTCCGCTGCTGTCTTATAGGCAGTTTTATGCACTGCCTAATTGACCCTGATTAGTGGGTTATGCTTATACGAGAAAATTTCAAGGGAGAGCAAATTATGGCATACGGCGATACAAAATGGAAAGTAACCTTTGTTGTTCACCGCCAGAAAAAAGGTAAAGAACCTTATTTTCAAACCTTTGAATTAGAGGTTGATCCCGAAGAATATGTGTTAGATGGCGTTGAACGTATTTGGGCTTATCATGATCGGACGCTTACTTTTCAGCATGCGTGCCATCATTCCACGTGCGGAGCATGCGGTATGCGAGTAAACGGAAAAGAAAAGCTGACATGTATAACCAAAATCAAAGATGTAACTCACGATGGAGGTACGATAAAAGTAGAACCGCTACGGAATTTCCCTGTAGTAAGCGATTTAGTCCCCGATCTTAGTAAGCTATATGTTAGGATGGAGCTTGTTGAGGCGAAGCAAATATTTTCTTTGGCTGAAGCTCCTCTGACAAAAGATGTAAAAAGATTAGAAGATCCGAAAGCAAAAGAAGAATTTCGGTTAGGGGATTGTATTGAGTGTGGCTTATGTATTAGCGCTTGTCCTGTGGTTGGCACAGCAAAGGAATACCTAGGACCAGCGGTACTTGCTGCAGCTCAACAGCAATTCCCTGAGAAGCTTCAAAAATTGCTGCCGTTAGTTGATTGTGCAAACGGTGTGTGGCGTTGTCATAGTGCTTATGAATGCACTGAAGTATGTCCATCTAACGTAGAACCTGGTTGGCGAATTATGGATTTGCGCAAGCAAGTTATTGCGCATAATATTAAAAAACTATTTGGTTTGGAATAAAGTTTTCCAAAAAGAGAGGTTGTTATGCAAACAAAAAGCGAACGCAATCTATTTATTAAAATTCTCCAATGGTTTGACCCGCGTTCACGTCAAGTGGGAACTTGGGCGTTTATTTTAAACCGTATTACTGCATTGGGGTTAACTCTATACTTATTTCTGCACTTAATTGTATTAGGGACTTTAGCACAGGGACCTGACGCATATGATGCCTTTATTAACTTTGCTAAGAACCCTGTTGTTATCCTAGGAGAATTATTGGTTGTTGTTGGCGGTGTCATTCATGGATTGAATGGTATTCGTATAGGTTTAACAAGTTTTGGGATTGGCAATGCCTATCAGAAAAATTTGTTTTATGGATTAATGGTAATAGCTTTAATCATAAGTGTAGTTTTTGCTGTGCGCATGCTTACTGCATAGGATTAAATAAAAGAAATGGAGGAGTATAACGATGAACGTTCAACCTTCCTTGCGCCCAAATGAAAATGTTTGGCTATGGTTGTTGAAAATATTCAGCGGAGGGTTAGTGCTTGTTTTACTAGTGGTTCATTTTCTCGTAAACCATTATCTGGCACCAGAAGGATTGCTTTCTCATGCTGAAGTAGTTCAATATTATCAAAATCCCATCGTACCCATTATGGAAGGGATTTTTCTATTTGTTGTATTATCTCATGCCCTCATAGGGTTAAGGGGGATAATCATGGATCTTAACCCGAGCCAATCAGTGATGAAGATAATTGATTTGCTGCTGATTGTTGTTGGGGTTGTTGCCTTTGTGTATGGTATTTACCTTATCATTGCTGTTGTTGGTTTTGGAAGAGGGGCATGATTGGGTTAGTCATTGTAAGTCATAGCAAAGCTTTAGCAAACTCGCTAGCGGAATTGGTCAGGCAAATTGTTTCTATGGCGCATGAGTTGCCAATTGCTGCTTGCGGAGGAGCTGGCGACGATCATCAGGAGTTTGGAACAGATGCTATTGAGATCATGGAAGCTATTCAATCATTTTCTGATCTTGATGGTATTCTTATATTAGCTGATTTGGGCAGTGCCGTCTTGAGTGCTGAGACGGCACTCGATTTAATCCCAGAGGAATTGCGCCAGAAAGTAATGATTTGTCCGGGCCCTATTGTGGAGGGTGCAATCTCAGCTGGAGTTCAAGCTAGTCTAGGGGCTGATTTAAAAACAGCCTGTCAAGAAGCCCAGCAATCGCTTTTGCCCAAACTTGAGCATTTAGGATTTGAGGAAGGAGCAGTACAGCCTAAAGCTGAACGTGTTATTGAAAGCGCTGAAGCAAAGGAGGTTGTGTTAGATATTCATAACACATACGGTTTACATGCCCGACCAGCAGTCTTGTTTGTTCAAAAAGCTTCGCAGTTTTCAGCCGATATTCATGTAACGAACCTCACCAACTCACGCGGTCCAGTTTCAGCTAAAAGCTTGAATGCCCTTGTCAGTTTGGGAGCAGTTCAAGGGCATAAAATAAAAGTCAGAGCTGTTGGCGAAGATGCTGATAAAGCATTAGCGGCATTAAAAGAGCTAGCAGATAATAATTTTGGGGAATCTGCTGCACCTCATGTGGAGAAAAAACAGCCACTACCTGAAAAGAAAGAAGAAATGCCATTGGAAGGTGGTGCACAGAAAGCTATTCCTATTTCTGATGGTTATGTTGTTGGGGAGCTTTATCATTATCATGTTCCTGCGCCGCAAGTTCCTCAAGGAAAAATCGAAGACCCCGCGGCGGCTTGGCGGGACTTGCAGCATGCAATAGAAGAGACAAAGCGCGCGATTAAGCAGCGCCGTCAGCAGGCAAAACAGCGCATTGGTGAGGAACAAGCTGCAATATTTGATGCGCATATATTAATTTTGGAAGACCCTGACCTATTGAATGCTGTGAAGAAAACTATAGATGAAACTCATCTCAATCCTGCCTTAGCATGGCAGCAGCATATTAGGCAACTTGCTGATCAATATCAAGCGTTGGAGGATGAGTATTTGCGCCAAAGAGCAGCAGATGTTTTAGATGTTGGAAATCAAGTGCTTTTTGCTCTGCTAGGTGATTCGATTGCTGCCCCAACTACCTTTACTAAGCCAGTGATATTGGCTGCCGATGAGTTAACTCCAACACAGACTTCCCAACTAGATTTGCAAAAGGTGTTGGGCATCCTGACGATAAGCGGAGGGGCAACCTCACATAGTGCCATTATTGCCCGTTCTTTAGGTATTCCGGCGATAAGCGGAGTCAATGAATCACTACGAGATGTACCTGAGGGAACGATAGTCGGCTTAGATGGTTTTCATGGAGTGTATTGGTTAGCTCCAGATGAGCATATTCAACAAGAGTTAAACCAGAAAAGAAATCAGTGGCTTGCTGAGAAAGAAGAACTTTTACAGGCTAGCCAACAGGCAGCTATTACGATAGATGGAAAGCAAATTGAAGTAGTTGCTAACGTAGGCAACACGAAAGATGCTGAGATAAGCGTAAAATATGGAGCTGAAGGAGTTGGTTTACTGAGAACTGAATTCTTATTTCTCACTCGCAAAGACCCTCCCACTGAAGAAGAGCAAGTGCAAGCTTTAGCGGAGATCGGTAAAGTCTTTTATCCACGTCCGGTGCTTGTCCGTACATTGGATGTAGGGGGAGATAAGGACTTGCCATATATCCAATTACCAGAAGAAGCTAATCCATTTTTGGGGGTAAGAGCTTTGCGCCTTTCCTTGCAAAGAAAGGATTTGTTCACCACTCAGCTTCGAGCGATTTTACGCGTTGGAGCTGAGGCTAGGATCAGGATGATGTTCCCTATGGTAGCTGATATCGGTGAAATCTACCAAGCAAAGCAAATTTTACAGGAAGTACACCTGCAATTAGAAAAAGAAGGCGTAAAGCATCAGTTTCCTATCGAAACTGGTATTATGGTGGAAATTCCGTCTTCAGCTTTACTGGCGTTGCACTTTGCAAAAGAAGTGGATTTTTTCAGTATTGGCACAAATGACTTGACGCAATACACCATGGCTGCTGAAAGGGGAAATCCAAGTCTTGCATATTTGGCAGATGCTTTACACCCTTCAGTGTTGAAGCTGATAGACGAAGTTGTAAAAGCGGCTCATCAAGAAGGGAAATGGGTTGGAGTTTGTGGAGAGTTGGCCGGTGATGTAATTGCAACCCCTATTTTAGTTGGATTAGGTGTTGATGAATTAAGCATGAATGCGGTTAGCATTCCTAAAGTAAAGGCTATGATTCGGAAGTTATCTTATCAGAACGTACAATCATTTGCCCAACATGTACTCACGCTGAAAACTTCTCAAGAAGTTAGGGAAGCCACAACTCGGTTTCTTCATCATGAAGGTAAAGAATAATCAATCGTTGGAGCATTTAAGAACGAACATTATGAAAGAATCAATGAATAACTATTTAGACTTTGCTGTAGAAACGGCGTATCTGGCAGGGCGAGTAACGCTAGGCTATTTTCAAAGCGGAGTAAGGGAAGACTATAAAGAGGATGATACTCCAGTAACCATTGCTGATCGCATGGCGGAAGAAACGATTCGCAAGCGAATAGAAAGAACATTTCCTACACATGCTGTCATCGGAGAAGAATATGGAGATTCAGGTAGGGATCGCGCAACCCATCGTTGGATAATAGACCCGATTGACGGAACAAAAAGTTTTATTCGAGATATTCCCTTATACGCTGTTCTTTTAGGGTTAGAGATTGAAGGAAATTTGGAATTAGGTGTAGTGAATTTTCCTGCTTTAGGAGAAATTTATTACGCTGCAACTGGATGTGGAAGCTGGTGGAATGGTCGTAGGATAAAGGTTTCAACTGTATCCACATTGGAACGAGGATATTTTTTTTATGACGCAGCTCATTGTACCTTAACCCAGAAAGGGGAAGCAGTTGAAAAAATAAAGAAAAGTGCATACCACACTTGCGGATGGGGTGGAGATGCCTATGCTTTTCTTTTAGTAGCAAGTGGACGAGCTGAAGTAATGTTGGACAGCCATCTTAAATTGTGGGATTACGCGCCTTACCCAGCTATATTACGTGAGGCTGGCGGATACTTTGGTGATTGGTCAGGAAATACAACAATCACTGGAGAAGAAGTGGTAGCAACCACGCAGCAATTGCTACCTGAGGTTTTGGCTTTGCTGAAGGAATTAAAATCTCAAAAGTAGCTTTCTAAAATGGGAATATAGACCTGCCTTGCTCGCTATGCGGGGAAGATCCAATTCCCTGAGTTAAGGGATTGGGTATAGGTTTCGACTTCTTCGAGGATTTCTGCTTGCCGTTGTGAAATGAATTTTTGAAGGTACGGAAGCATTTTTTTAGTAGGGAAGGTTTTTATTCCTAACTTAAAATTTTCCTGAGAACGATCTATGTGGCGGATTTCTCCCCAAAGGGTGAATTCTATCGATTCGCCTTTACCTTTAAAAGGCAGACTGAAAGTGAGCTCAACCTCAGCGTTTTCGGAAAAGCTTTTCTTGATGATATCCTGCAGAGCAATAACTACAACGCCAACACCATACATAGATATGTCATTTAACTTGCCAAATAAGCGAACGTTTGAGTCGGAGGCAGCAATAACGACTGTAGGTGCATCGTCATAATCCAATTCTACGCGAATATATTCTCGCTTGCGGAAGTCAGGGTCACAAAAGGAGAAATTGGTTAAGATGGCAATTTGTTCATTGGTGTTTATTGTCATCACGGCAGCTTTAATTGGTTTTGGAAATAATTTGCTTAGAATATACGTTTGTCCCTCGAGATTAAGCAGCAATGCTTGACCTTGATGAAATTTTATCGTAATTCGGTCATTGATAACTCTAATAACAGACCCTTCGTTAGATATTGGTACACCTTTATAGAGATTGACTAGCTTGATTTGACGTTCTTCTCCTTCAGCGAGCATGAATTTAGCGATAATCACTTTGGTATCGCTGGATTTTTTTATTGATCTAGGATCATAACCAAAAGACATTTTTAGCTGCTTATAAAGGGTACCACCATGAGCCTACGCTTGATGAAGTACCATAATCTGAACTGTATTGTTCCACTTCTTCCAATATCTCTTGATGACGCTGCTCAATAAAGCGGCGGATTCGCTTTTCTGTTTCTTTATCCGGAGATATTTGTATGCCAAAAGTGTGAGATTCTTGGTTACTGCCGACATACTTAATCATACCGGGTAATGTCAGTTCTTGATACTCATCGTTTTGATAGGAAGGCAAACTCAGCTTAATATATACCCATGAACCGCGAGAAAAATTTTCGAGTATGACTTCTGGCAGTGCGATGACTTGAACACCAATACCGGTAATGGAAATATCGTTCAATTTGCCAATCAAGCGAACATCGCTATTTTTAGAGATGATGGTTACATTAGCATGTTCATCATGTTCCATGTCAACCCGGATAGTTGTTCGTTTTCCAATGGAGGGATCAGCAAAGGTAAAGTCGGTGAGAATTGCGATTTGCTCGGCGTTATTCACTGACATAACTTTAGCCTTGATTGGTCTGTCAAATAGGGGTGAACGGATATAGGTTTGCCCTTCGATATTGAGGCAAAGGGCTTGATTTTTGTGCACTTTGACAGTCAACCGTTCATTTATTACGCGGATAATGGTTGCTGAGTAAGAAATAGGAACCCCTTTATATACATTTAACAGCGTAATTTCTCTCTCTTCATCAGAAGCAAGAGCGAATTTTGAAACAATAGTTTTTGTAACCCCTGATTTTTTTACTTTTAGAGGATTGTAAGCATCCATTCCTCAACCTCTCCAACTAAGTACGATTAATGCTGCGCAAACAATGAATAATTACCCTAAATCGTTATCGAAAAAAATAGCTGCAGCTTGAGTTCACAATAAAACAAACTTGAATCATTATACATCATAGTTACGTTCTTTTGTTCAGCAAAAGTTATTTGGAAATTTATTAAATTGTCTGTACCTATTGTTAGGTGCAATATTTGTACTCATTTTCATAATAAGATGACTTTTTATAGGCATAATTCTTGCTACCGTGATAACCATAAGGTTATAAAGGATTAATTGAGAGGAAGCCAGTAGATGTATATCACGGTACGATGGGTGGAGATTATCTCATGAAGAAATGGTCATCCCTTGCGATAAAGTGGGGCATGTTATTGTTGATCGCTGTATTCCATAGTGGATTGTTGCGTGTTTATGCCCAAAGCGTTGGGTATGAAATTAAAGGCAAGGTTACAAATGCTAGTGGTAATCCAATACCAGATGTTCAAATTTCTACCGGAAGCATTACGGTTACTACTGATATTATGGGTAATTTCACGCTTCAAGGGTTGTCTGCAGGGCGCTATACAATTTCGGCTAGTTTAACGAATTTTTCCTTTGTCAGTACAACACCGATGCCCATTGATGTCCCACGAGATGGTACGGTTGACTTTATTGGAACACCTTTATTTAACAGCATTTCAGGCAGGGTAGTAGATTCATTTGGAAGAAGTGTGCCAAATGTAGATATTTATGTTGATGGTGTGAAACTGTCGAAAACGAATGTTAATGGATATTATGAAATTGGTGGCTTTACTGCAGGTGTTCATACTGTAACACCTCAATTAGCTCAATATACTTTCGAACCATCTTCTAGAAATGTAACATTACCTTTGAATGGGGTGTTGGTAAATTTTCAAGCTAACTCATCATTGGTTTATACACTTGATGGAACGATTGTCCGATCAAATGATACCCAAGTGGGTGTTATGGGGGTTAAGGTCTCCGTGGGAGATCTTTATCAAACAATAACTGATGGTCAAGGGAGATATATTATCCGTGGAATTCCTCCTGGAGATTATGAGTTGAAAGCGGAGTTAAATGGTTATCAATTCAATCTGCCAAAGCCACCGGTTATAAATTTCCCACCCAGCCAAGCGTTATCTTTAATTGCAACCCCTAAGATGAATAAAATTCAGGGAAGGATTATTGAAGCAGGCAGTGGAGAGCCTGTGCCTGGCGTTACTTTTCATGTTGGTTGCGGAATCATCGCAACAAGCAATGCAGCCGGATATTATTCTTTAACAGGTTTGCCGGATGGGGTTTTTACTATTGAACCTTCTTTGAGTAATTTTTCATTTACACCAAAACAAGCTACACTAACACTGCCGATGGATGGTTATGTTGATTTTGAGGCAACACCTTTGAGTACGCAAGGAAGCAGTCTTAGCGGATATGTAAAAATTGCAGGAGAAAACGAAGAACCCTTAGCGGGAGTTGAAATAGACAGCGGAGCAGGAAAAGTTGTAACCAACGTGAATGGGTATTATAAAATACCTAATCTGCCAAATGGTGTCTATACCATTAAACCTACACTAAAGGGATTTAAGTTTACGCCTTCGACCCAAATTATTAGTATGCCCCATACGGAAAATGTAAATTTTGAAGCTGAACCTGTTGAATACACCATTAGCGGTACGATAGCTAATGCAGTTGATACGCCAGTGCAAGGTGCAGTAGTAAAAGCGGGGATAGGCTTGCAGGCAATTACAAATGTTAATGGATACTACATCATTGGAGGTTTGCCTGCACCTTCAACTCCATACACATTGACAGCGACATTGGATGGTTCAACTTTCACTCCGAACCAGGCTATGCCGATTTCCGTGCCTCCTAGTATTGATAATTTGAATTTTCTCAGTGCTAATGCAACGCTCTACGGTCAAGTGGATGGCTATGTTACTTATGTCAATGGACAGCCACTTGCTGGAGCATTGGTAAAAGCAAAACCAACCGGTGCTGTCTCAGTGATAAAACCTTCATCTGCGTGCTGCTGCCCAGAAGAAGGCCAGGAGTACACGGCTTATACTGATGTAAATGGCTATTATGCTTTAGGGGGTATGCCGGTTGGTGAGTACGAAATCACTGTGGTTAAGAGTGGACATAGTTTTGAATCTTTGATTCCAATGCCAATATATGTGCCACAGAGTGGAGTGAATTTCCGCGCAGATGTTATGTCTGATACATACTTATTAAGCGGAACGATTACAGATGTATCAAACATGGCAGCTTTGTCGGGAGTGAAGGTGTATCTAAAAGAAGGCTCAGACTACAGCGGAATGACAAATAAAAATGGGTATTATGTTATTAGTGGAATTCCAGCAGGCAATTACTCTCCTCAGCCGGCCCTGTTTGGTTATACTTTTAGGGCTTTAACACAGACGCCAATTAATTTTAGCGGTAATACACAGCCACCCCGGCAAGCCAATTTTGAGGCTTCATCCATGTTAACACCTCCAGCTTCTGTTTTTGCAATTCAGGGCAGGGTAATAAACGCCGTTGGAGAGGGAATACCATTTGCCACCATTCAAATAAGCCCTAACCAGCCAGTCATTGAACAAACTGATGCAAACGGTTATTATTCATACCATTGGCTAGCCAGTAATCAATCATACACCTTAACTCCTCAAAAAAGCGGCTGTACATTTACCCCATCGTCAAGAGTGTATAGCTTTACGTCAGTTGGCTATCCTCAAGAACAGAACTTTACTGCAGAGTGTTCCTATTCACTTACATTTTGGGTCAAGGATAAAGCGGGAAAGGGCATCAATGGAGTAAAAGTAGTTGCCAAACCGTCGCCCGCTGATGCCGAACGCAGTGAGGTAATTGCTGAGGAGACCGACAGTATTGGTGAATATACCCTTAGCAACTTAAAGGATGGTGTATATATTGTTCAACCATCAAGAGAGGGGTACTCCTTTATTCCTTCTTCTTTCTTGATTAATATACCCAAAAACCTTGCTTTACCTACGTTTTTGGGATTTGCTAATAATACGATCTATACAGTTGCCGGCAGGGTAGTTGATATGCAAGGTAAGCCTTTGGCTGGTATAACCATAATGGATGACGGGGGAGACAGCACGGTTACGGATAATGATGGGAATTATCTATTGTCATTTTCTATAGAGGCTCTCACACCTGGAACGAATTTAATCAAACTCATTCCAATATCAGCAGAATATATATTCACTCCAGCCACACGAGAAATAGATGTCAGTCCTTTGCGCGGCAAGGTATCTTTGTATCCTACCAAAGCTGATATTGAAAATCAAAACTTTGTTGGAAGGAAAAGATAGGGTTATGGCACAGGAGTTGCACAAAAAAGTGAAACATGTTGTACAGGAGGAAATCATGAGTAATTTTCACATCAGCAATGATGGATATTTTCAAAGGAAAAAAATACAGAGATGGTGGTTAATTTCACATCTCTCTGTCTATTTCATTCTATTTCTTTTTATTTTTATGGCTTATGGTTCGCAATTACCGACGAAAGTTTTTGCTCAGGGCGTACCAACCCCCACACCTCTCATCATTCTTGGAGGAACGAATGTAAACCCTGCGGCGAACCAACCATTAAAAAATGGGGAGAATAACCCGGTACCAGAAGTTGTTACTTCCCCTCCTGAACAACCCGAGGATACCAACGGACCGGTTAGTGAGGTGAATCAACCGTTAGTTTCACTTCCGGAAGCTAGTCCGTATAGTGATACATCAAACGATGCTGTTTGGCCATGGGGGCATAAGAACCCGGAACCTAAAGCAAGTTACAATAGCTCGGCAGGTTCCGCAGGCATAAAGAAAGAAACGCAAGCAGAGACTATCGTTTCTATCCAGCAAACCAAGGCTAATTTGGTAAGCACGGTTGGTGGAGCAATTTATAGAGTATCATTATATGGCAATTATGCTTATATTGGGAAAGCCTACCATTTGACTATAATGAATGTAACTAATCCCGCTGCACCTTTGCTAGAGGGAACAACTTCTAGTTGGTCGGATATGGTGCTAGGAGTGGATGTTGATACAAAACAAACTTATGCTTACGTTGCAGCTGGCAACCAGGGTGTGCGAATTGTTGATATTACCGACAAGAAGAATCCGAAGGAAATAAGTTACTATAATAACTTTGAAAATGGCAGAGCTTATGATTTAAGGGCCTTCAACTCAAGGTTGTTTGTAGCTGATGGTGAAGCAGGCCTTCAAATCCTTGATGTATCTAACCCCAAAGCACCGAAAAAAGCGGGATGCTTTGATACAAGCGGGAAAGCGTTTGACGTGGAAATATTTACCAAAGAAGTTAACGGAACACAAAAAGTATATGCGGCTATTGCGGATGAATATGAAGGATTGCGAATAGTTGATGTAACCAATTCTGATTGTCCTTGCCCTTGTCCTCCTACAGACCCTAATTGTCCTGTTGAAGTTACACACTACAATGAAGATAGTGAAAAAGGGAGAGCGGTTGGCGTTGTTATTGATCCACTTGCCAACGTGGCTTATGTAGCTGATGATGAAGAAGGGTTGCTACTTGTTGATATATCTGATTTATCAAAGAAACCTTTGCCTTTGCTTGGAAAATATGATACTCCCCAACATACCTATTCAGTAGATGTTAACTTTAAGGAAAATATTGCATATATTGGAGATGGGGATAAAGATGTTATTGCGGTTGATGTATCCGATCCAAAAAACCCCCAATATTTAGGGTCAATATCATTTTGCGATGTAGAGGGGAATTGTTTTGCCAATGATGTTAAGGTATATGGAAGCTATGTTCTTGTTGCCGATCCTCCAATGGGCTTACATGTCGTGAATGCGGCAAATCCCAAGTTAATGAGTCCGGTGTATTATTATTACTCACCGTCATCTACCATGGGGGTAGAATATCAAGGATATGCTTATGTAACAGCTAATAGTGCTGGTTTAAGAATCATTCAATTTCCAAATTATAACAAACCGAATCCGGACGGCAGCCTGCCCAATTATTCTGAAGCACGGGAAGTGGGATATTATGATACACCTGGTTGGGCTTACGCGGTGCAGATCAACTGGCCTTACGCCTATGTGGCAGATTGGGATAAGGGATTACGGATCATTAATGTATCAAATCCAAGTGCACCTTATGAGGTATCCTATATTGATACAAGAGGTTTAGCTCGAGATGTAGCAATATACAATGGGTATGCTTATATAGCTGATAAAATGAATGGTGTACGGGTAATTGATGTACGCGATCCTAAAAATCCAACTGAAGTTCAATCTCCTTCATTTAACAATGAGTGCAAAGACGCTCGGGCAGTATATGCAGATGGCGGATTCATCTTTGTAGCTGATGGAATGTGCGGCTTGCGGGTTTTTGAAGCTGCGGCTCCTGAGCATTATGCTCAAGTGGATACTTTAGGGGTTGCAAATGATGTGATAGCAAGCGGAAATATGGTTTATGTCGCCGCCAGTGCAGGTGGAGGAGTACAAGCTATTCGATTTGATATTGACCGTACAGTAGTACCAGCGGTATTACGGTTAACACCAATCAATTCAATTGATACGGAAGGGGAAGCTTATGGAGTGGATTTAAGCGGTCAATTACTGTATGTTGCGGATGGCAGTCAAGGGATAAAAATATACAATGTCAGTGATCCAATGAATGACATGCCGGAGATAAGTCATTATCAAACTAGAGGATCAGCGGGCAATGTACGTGCATTTCTTAATGCCATTTTTGTAGCGGGTGGTGATGGTGGATTGCAAATACTCCAAATGCCGATGAGTACGGTAACTTCATCCATCAGTGGAAGAGTTACCTTGAATGGAGCCGGCTTAAGTGGGGTAACTTTATCAAACAATGATGGAGCTACAACAACAACTGATAGCAATGGATACTATACTTTTTCCTCCCTTATAGGGAAAACATACACAATAACCCCACTTTTAAATGGTTATAGTTTTTCACCCGCTAACAGATCAGTAAAAGTGCCGCCAAATGCAACAAATCAAGATTTTACCGCTTCAGTAAATTGTTTAGCAGGGCAAATTGTTGATACAAGCTCAAAACCCATTTCAAATGTTACCGTATCTATATCTGGGACTAGTGCCTATACAGTTTACACAGATGCGAATGGGTATTACTCTGCAGTAGGAACATATGCCAACTGTGGTGGTGTTCCTAATGGAAACTATACGATTACTCCTTCAAAATCAATTAGCGGGCAGAGATACTCTTTTTATAAGCCAAGTGAAACGGTCAGTGTGCCACCTGGGAGAACAAACATAAATTTCGTAGGTTCCATTGCTATTGGAGGTCCTAATGGAGTTATTACAGAAACCCAACCAACGTTTGTTTGGCCCTCAACTGGTGATGTCTCAAACCTACGTTATCGTTTATTCGTCCTTGGTCCGCGAGGGAATGTCATTGATCAGTGGTATGATGGGGTGAAGATTTGCAAAGATGATTACTGTTCTGTAAAACCAGATGTCGTCTTACTGGAAGGAAAATATACCTGGCAAGTTCAAACATATGGTTCAAATGGAATGAGTGGATTGATAATGGAAAATAATTTTACCGTCAGTCAAGTTGGAGTGCCAACACTTATTTTTCCGTTTCAAAAAATAACCGAATCAAAACCTACTTTTAGTTGGTATAACGTTGCTAGAGCCACGCAATACAGGTTAGCTGTTAGTTCTTTGAACAATATAGTACTTGATGCAGTTTTTGACACAAGTAAGATTTGTCAGCAAGACAAGTGCTCGGTAAAACTGGAGCAAGGATTGGCAAGTGGTAATTACCAATGGAAAGTACAAGCAATCATACCTCAAAGCGATGGTCAATGGAGTGAGCCATTAAGTTTTACTATCCAGTAAACTGCCTTTGGATGAGTGTTTCTTCACAGAGCGGCTCAGGGAAATGATCATTACCCCTGAGCCGCTTTTTTTTTGGCATAGGAGTTGCAACTTTATCTATGTGGATTCATTACATGGCACAAGATTGGGGTGATATCTTAACCTCTACAATGATGTTAATGAGGAGAATGATTATGGGCTGGAAAGATAAGGCTTTGGTATTATTTGTTGATAATCGAATGCTCAATAAAAACAACTTATACAAAATGCTTTTTTTACTTGGGCTATGTGTAGGCATGATCTTTCAAGGTACTTCAATCGCAATGGCTTGCCCGGCAACGCCAAAGGAATTTCCTTTAGTCCAGCCTGATGGAAGTATTGTTATGGTGCGTCAGTGGGGTGATGAGTGGAATAATGGCTTAGAAACTTTGGATGGTTATACTATTATCAAAGATCAGATAAGTGGTTATTGGGTGTATGCAGATCTAATTGACGGAGAATTGGTAACTACAAATGATGTGGTTGGTAAAAATGAATCCGTTAGGATTAACAACCTACAAAAGCATCTTCGACCTCAGCCCTATCTCCATCCTACCGTTCAGTTGGAAAAGAAAGTGCTTGGCATAGAGGCGAACTCAGAGGGAAATGAAAGGAAAACACTTGCATTGCTGATTCAATTTTCCGATCGAAAACCTTCGACAACTCCAGCACAGCTTTCTTCTCTGTTATTTAATTCATCTATTGGATTGAAAGGTTATTTTTTGCAAACCTCGTATGGGAAAGTTGAACTTGTAGCGGCAGAAGAAAGACAAGGAATTTCAAATGATGGCATTATTGAGGTGAATTTGTCCTACCCTCACCCTAACACCGCTGGAAATACAAAAGATCCGCGCGTATCTAAAATTATTAAAGATGCACTATCGGTAGCTGATCAGTATATTGATTTTGAGAGGTATGATTTCAACTATGATGGTGCTGTTTCAAATGATGAATTGACAATCATAGCAGTAGTGGCTGGTTATGAAGCGGCTTATAATCCACTCTCCCAACCAAGCGTTTGGGCTCATTATTCCTCTCTTGATTGGGTTGGTGCGCCACTTATGGATGGAAAGATTATTGGCAGTATGGCATATGGAGGGGGATATTCTATGGTAGGCGAGCTTCATCTTGAAACGGTGGGCGGAAATGCACACTTAGCTACTGTAGGAGTTTTCGCTCATGAAGTAAGCCATGCGTTGGGTTTGCCGGATTTATACGATACTTCTCAGCAGAGTTATGGTGTTGGCAATTGGTCTTTGATGGGATATGGGGTATGGAATAAGGTTGGCAGCCAATTTGAAGGATCTTCTCCCGCTTTGCTTGATGCATGGTCGAAATGGTATCTTGGCTGGGTAGAACCGGCGCCGATCAATGGGTCGCAAGAAGTAGTTATTAATCAGGCGGAAACAACTGCAGATAATGCATTTTATGTACTTGCTCCAAATCCTCATCAGGTTGATTGGACTTTTCAACAGCACAGCGGAGAAGGAGAGTATTTTTTAATCGAAAACCGACAATTGGTTGGCATGGATAGCGGATTGCCGGGGTGCGGACTATTGGTATGGCATATTTACGAAAAAGCAAAAGAAAACAATTTGGCAAATAATCCTCCCACGCCTTTAGTCTATTTGGTTCAAGCTGATGGACAGTATCATTTAGACACTAAGCAAAATTATGGAGATGAAGGAGATGCTTATCGTTCACCGTCTGTGTTTAATTCATCCTCTACGCCAAATAGCAATTTTTATAACGGCAATGCAAGTAATGTATCAATTACCGACCTTAGCCTTTGTTCAGAATCTATGACGGCAACACTAAGCTATGCCCAACTTAACCCTCTGCCGGTGGCAAGCAGTGTTTCTCCAAACCAAGTCAATGCTGGGGGAGGAGCTTTTACGATTTCTGTTAATGGGAGCAATTTTGTATCTTCTTCTATAGTAAGATGGAATGGGAAAGATCTCAAAACCACTTATGTAAGTGATACTCAATTGAATGCAGAAGTAACAGCAGATTTGATAAGCAATACCGGAGTGGCGTTTATTCAAGTATATAATCCTCCTCCTGGTGGCGGGATATCTTCGTCGTCTCTATCCATGACTATTGGAAGTGGACTTAACCCGACGCCGATATTGAATTGGCTGTCTCCTACTCAAGCTGATCAAGGGGGAACAGTATTTACCCTTACTGCTAATGGGGAATCTTTTGTTGCTAATTCTTCTATCAATTGGAATGGTATTCCATTGCAAACAAGGTATATCCATGACGGAGAACTGCAAGCTGAAGTGGGTGCTGAGTTGTTATTACAGCCGGGCTTAGTCAATATTACCGTAAGCAATCCGCCACCTGGTGGGGGAATATCCAACGGCAGGACATTTGCTGTAACCTCACCCCCGAGAACATTTAAGATTAGTGGACGCATTACCAATGATAATGGAATGCCCATAGAAGGTGTCTATGTTTCATTTGGCGAGGGCAGCGGGGCAGCAAGTCAAGCAAACGGTGTATATATTCTTCAAAACCTAATACCAGGAACTTACATACTGAAACCTTCAAAAAGCGGCTATAGTTTTGATCCGCCTCAAATCAACATATCTGTTGTTGATAGAAACATCGAGAATAAACATTTTGTTGCAAAAAAGACAAAGATAAACATTCAAACTGCTGAAGAGGCGATCATTAGCATTAAAAGTGAAGCCTGCGGTAATCAACGAACAAATTGTACTGACACAAACTCGGGTTTGGCTGTGGAAAAACCAAGTGAAGAACATAATGAAACATCATCTGTTGGTGTGGCTGCAAGTGGCTTGATGATAACAGGTATGGTTACTGATGCAGACAATAAACCATTGGCTAATGTGTTGATTTCAACAAAACAAGGTTTCAGTACATATAGCGGTATGGATGGCACCTATCGGTTGGAGAATTTACCCAGCGGAAGCTATGATTTGTCGGCAAAATTAACAGGTTATCGTTTTACTCAAAATTTTGTCAATCCAGTACAGCTGTTTAAAGAGAGCACTTCCAACAAAGATTTTAAAGGTTTTGCGGCACCAAAAGGTTCTCTAACAATTTCGGGAGTTGTATCTGAGTCAAATGGAACACCTGTAAGCGGAGTAATTGTGGAGGATTTGGAGGGATTGTATCGGGCGACAACTGACGCGCAGGGTCAATATATGTTGAGTGGATTACCGAGTGGAGCATATGTACTGCGAGCTGTTAAAGATGGACAATATTTTACACCAGCAGTACGGGCAGTACTCTTGAGGGAAAATACTGCAAATATCAATTTTACTCTGTTATCTCAAACATTTATAGTAAATGGTACAGACGATGAAGAAGATGCGCATATAGGAGATGGAATCTGTGCAAGTGCAACAGGGGTTTGTACACTGCGGGCGGCTTTGCAGGAAAGTAATGCAGGTCAGTTGGCAAGTAGAATTCAGTTAGATTCAGCGATTTATGGGGTTGAGTTAGAAAGCCCCTTGCGTATAGCCAACAATGTGATGATCAAGGGAACAGGTAAAGATAACACTATTATAACGAATAAGAGGAATGCAGCTTTATTTGAAATAACTCCTCAGCAACCGTATCCGATAAGCGTAACCTTTTCACAAATGACGATAGAAAAGAGTGTAGGACCAGCAATTACCACGCAAGGTAACCCGGCTGTTATCTCTTTGGATGAAGTAGTTATTACCCAATCCACAGATAGCGGAATATTTGCAGATTATGCAGATGTAACCCTATACCGCAGTGAAATAATTAATAACAACGCGTTGGAAAAAAGCGGTGCTTTAGAGGTGCATGGACATGCCGGCTTTGGTTTAACTAGCATTGTTCAGTCGTCTATTGAGGGTAATGAAGGTAGTACGGGAGGAGTATATTCGGATGGCGGTGTCCTGATTATAAACAGCACAATAAGCAATAATATTGGAATAACTAAAGCCGGGGGAGTAATGTTGGATGGTAGAGAAGGGATAATCATCAACAGTACAATTGGAGAAAACCATGGGCTTGAGGGGGCAGGTATTTGGACCAATGCTCCACTCGAGATATTTAATGCAACCATAGTGAAAAACCAAGCAACTGGTTCTGGCAATGGGGATTACAATAGTGGGTTTGGCGGCGGTATATATATTTATCCAGGAGGAAGTAAAGTAAAATTGCAAAATACGATTCTTAGTGAAAATGCCAGTCCTACTGGAGCGCCAAATTGTTTTGGTACGATTCTTTCTATGGGGTATAATTTGCTTGGCGATACCACAGGCTGCCAGTTTCACGCAATGGATGGTGATATCGTTGGGTATGATCCTGGATTGAATGGACTGCTGAATAACGGTGGAGAAACACTGACATATGCATTGCAACTAGGTAGTTACGCTATAGACACAGGAAATCCAAGTGGCTGTACCGATGAAAAAGGGTTGTTACTCACTATGGATCAAAGAGGATATACAAGACCAGTTGATGGTTTGAGAAACAGCAAGGTTATTTGTGATATTGGAGCGTTTGAGTTGCAGGTTGTCGAAGCACCTTTTCAGATAAGCGGAAAAATTGCTGACGAAAAAGGTGTTCCAATTGAAGGAGTGTTGGTTACTTTAGACAATGGACGTTCTGTGTTGACAGATAAAGAAGGTTATTACAGTATAGCAGATTTAGCAGCGGGTAGTTATAAACTTAGTACAGCTAAAGATGGGTATCTTTTCAGTCCTCCGGCTCGCATAGTAAAATTGCCTCCGAGTGTTTCTAAAATACATTTTGTTGGATTAAAACAGTAATGAGCTCAAAACGGTTAAGCTGGATAATCATCTTAACCATAATGTGGATTGTCTTTTTATGGGCTATTCTTTCTATCGAGAAATCTGAAGCAGCGCATAAATCAAAGAATAATTTATTATCTTTTATAAACCATAATGCCGATTTAAGTTCTGCTAACATAAAAGTACTTTTACTTTCCCCCACCCCAACTCCAAAAGATAATATAGCATTCCCTTATTATATTCAAGCGATAGGGGATACTTGGCGAGTGTCGGTTGATTCAATGGGAATACAAGGAGTTGGGCATTCTTCCAATGGGTTTATTAGTAGTGATGGTTTATATATTGCATTTGATTCGAAGGCATCGAATCTGGTTTCGAATGATACAAATGGCAAAGATGATGTATTTCTTCATCAACGCGTCAGTCAGCAGACTTCTAGAATTTCATTAACATATCAGGGTTTACAAGCTAATGGAAATTCAACTTATCCTTCATTGTCAGAAGATGGGAGATATGTTGCATTTCGATCTGATGCTACTAATCTCGTACCTAATGATACTAATAATGTTATGGATATATTTGTTCGCGATAATCAACTTGGAGATGTAACTCGTGTTTCGGTCGCTTCTGATGGAACTCAGGGTAATGGTAATTCGCTCTATTCAATGATCTCAGGAGATGGCTTGTACGTTGCATTCCATTCAGATGCTACGAACCTCGTGATTGGCGATACTAATAATGTAACGGATGTATTTGTCCATGACATGATCATCCATCATACTATAAGGGTTTCAATATCCTCATCGGATGTACAAGGGAATGGCGAGTCTCGCTTTCCGGCAATTTCTTACGATGGACGTTATGTGGTTTTTCATTCTGCGGCTAATAATCTCATCAGCGGAGATTCCAATAACGCATATGATATTTTTTTACGCGATTTACAAATGAGCTCTACCTCATTAGTATCACTTGCTTACAATGGTTTGCAAGGAAATGGCAACTCTACTAATGCTTCTATATCCCAAGATGGAAGGTATGTAGCATTTCAATCAGAAGCATCGAACCTTGTTCCAAATGACACGAATGGAGTAACCGATATTTTTGTACGCGATTTGCAGCTGAACACTATTGAACGTGTATCCGTTGACAGCAATGGTTTTCAAGCGAATGGTTGGTCTGCCTATCCAAAAATAACCTCAGATGGGCGATATGTGGTTTTTGAATCGGCAGCCAATAACTTAGTATTGAATGATACCAACGGTCAAATAGATATTTTTATGAGAGATCGGCAGCTCAATTATACCGTTCGTGTTTCCGTATCTACATTTGGAGCACAGGGAAATGGAGGTTCTAGTTATCCTTTTATTTCAAATAATGGCTGGTTTGTAACTTTTCACTCAGATGCAAGTAATTTGGTGTCTGATGACACGAATGGAATGCGAGATGTTTTTATTCATGAATTGGAAGGCAATACGCCTACTCCATCCATCACACCTAGCCCCGTGATTACAAATACTCCAACTGCTTCTCAGACACCGACACCATCTATAACGCCAAGCATAACTCCTACTTCTACTAATACACCTACTTATACACCAACCAGAACATCAACGATAACCTTTACGCCAACTAATACAGCGACGCCAAGCATAACACCCACACCAACGAATACATATACACCTACAATTACCCCAACCGCGACAGCTACTTTTACAATTACGCCAACACCTATATTTTCATACACGCCCACATCAACCAGTACGAATACTTCAACCCCAACATTAACACCTGTGTTTACTCTAACACCAACTTTTACACCAACAAAAACTCAAACATACACACCAAGCCCTACAAGAACCCCTACGTTTACTTCGTCACCCACAATGACCTATACAATTACAGTTACGCCATCTATTACACCAACTTCGACACCAACTTATACACCAACCGTAACACCGACATTTACAGTAACACCTACTTTTACCCTAACCCCAACCAACACGGTTACAGTAACCTCAATGCCGCGTTGTTCTATTAGTGGTTATGTCTTTGATAGTGACGGAGTACCACTTAAAGGTGCTTCACTGAAAGCAAATGGTTTTTCGATTGCAAAATCTGAATTTAATGGATTTTATACCATTGAAGGTCTAGCACCCGGTTTATACACTATTCAAGTGGATTACCTTGGAATGAATTTTATCAGCCTAGTATCCAACAATGTAGAATGCCCAACGAATCTATCCGGGTTAGATTTTTATGTCATGAGAGATAGCCAGTTCTCAATTTCAGGTAGGGTCGTTAATATGCAAGGACAGGGGCTGCCTAATGTGCCGGTTGCATACAGCCGTAAACAAGATGCCGAAGATGATAAGATTATTTCTTCTCTCGTAATTACAGATATTGATGGCAGGTATATTATAGAAAAATTGCCTTTTGGC
This sequence comes from Anaerolineales bacterium, assembly GCA_034429745.1. GTDB lineage: Bacteria > Chloroflexota > Anaerolineae > Anaerolineales > DRKV01 > JBAXBF01. The sequence goes on along the minus strand of DAOUFY010000127.1, from coordinate 22,223 downwards.
GTATATCAACTGAGTATTTCATTGCCGGGTTATTATTTTACACCTCACACGAGGGTCATTACCTTGCCGCCAAATGCGAAGGATCAAGATTTTGTAGGATCAACACCAATAAGGATAACATATCAAATTTCTGGGGAGGTAAAAGACAATAAAGGAAAGCCAATTCAGGGAGCTTACATTTATGTGGGTGGAAAATTTAGAGCGGTTACTGACAAGCTTGGGAATTACAATATTCGTGGTTTGCTGCCGGGTTGGTATGTGATTAGTGCCATGAAAGACGGATACCAAATCACGCCGCGGCAACGTGTTATTAATGTACCGCGTGATAGCAAGGTACAACCGTTTGTAGGAATAATTCCCTAATATTATGGATTAGATTCTGGCCGGATTGCTTCAAGCATTGCCTTATAGCGCGGTGGCTCTTCTTCAAATATGTAGGCGATAGGGGTTACAATTACACCACTGCCGCCGATAGCGCGAAGTTCGGTAATAGCTTGAAAAAGGTTTTGTTTTTTCACAACAATATTTACGGCGAACCAACTCTCATTTGGATTGCGAACAACGACGCGGGAAATGGTAGGTCCTTGCAAGCCACCGATGACTGACTGGCTGAACATCTTGGATGCGATGGATTCAGGGCTTTCACCGCGTATGTTAGCAGTGATCATTACGGCTTCTACAGCCCGCAAATGGGCTTCGATAAATTCTAAGAGCTGACGGGCAATAGCTAAGGTCTGTGGCTCTTTTTGAAGAGCGTTTCGGTTGGCAATAAGAGCGGCTTGTGAGGTGAGAATAACACCGTCAATGAGGGGTCTTAGGCGATTATCCCGCAGGGTTTGCCCGCTGGAAACTAGATCGGAAATCATATCTGCATAGCCAATTGCCGGCGCCGTTTCAAGTGTGCCTTCAGCCGATATGAGGGAATGTGGAATGTTGCGATCTGATAGAAATTTGCTGGTAAGGTTGGGGTATTTTGTTGCAATACGCAATGGACGATTGAATTCGCGACTGCGTTGCTGGAGATCCGCTACACTTTGAACATCCATCCATACTTCTGGTACAGCTAAGGTGAGTGAACACTGTCCAAAGCCTAAAGAATCGTGTAAAATAAGAACATCAGGATGATCGCCAGCCACTTCTTTGACAACGTCAATACCCGTGATTCCAAAGGCTACACTGCCATCACGGACACTGACAACAATATCTGTAGGACGCTGAAAAAGAACAATAAGTTCTGGCAATGCAGGAATGCGCGCTTCGTATTGACGAGGATTAGCTTTATAGACACGCAAACCGCATTCGGTAAGAAAGGGGATAACATCGTCAGCTAGACGACCTTTTGAAGGCAATGATAATCTCATGTAGATGATTGTACCACAAATGAGGCAATTATGGAAAAAAGAACTCAAAAATTGGCAGCTTATAGGCTTTTCAGGAAAAGGTTATATTTTTTATTGATAATCCTTGTCATCATAATTCCTCCTACAAAAGGAAAAGCCTTCAATAAGGGCAGTGATACTCAAGCGTTGGCAGTAACAGGAATGCCAACTTTCCTTTTACAGGCAGGCAACCCGGCATATTCAAGAAATTTTGCTCACCCTGACACTGGCTGTAGCTGGATGGGAGTAAGCGGGCAAATTTTTGGGTTGGATGGGAAACCTTTAGTGGATATGATTGTAAGGGTTGGGGGATTGCTTAATGGAAAGACCCTTGCACTAACGAGCCGCAGCGGTTCAGCGCCAAGTTATGGTCAAGGGGGATATGAAATTATGATAACGGATGAACCGATAGCGTCTCAGAGGAATTTTTGGTTGGAAGTCTATAGTACAGAAAACATACGCCTTTCAGAAAGAGTGTATTTTGACACCTATGCTGATTGCGGGCGAAATTTAATTATAGTCAATTTTACAGCAGTAAAAGTTACCCCTTCTCCAACAGTAGTTAAAAAGACGGCGACTCGCACGGCAACGGCCGCAATAACGAGAACACCAACAAGAACAAAAACTTCTTTACCCTCAGCTACTTCAACAAAGACCAAATCTCCTCTACCAACAGCTACCATTACAAAGACATTAACCCCTTCGCCGACAGTTACAAAAGAAGGATATCTGCCTTTCTATGAAGCTGCCAAAGGATCGCCTTTATATATAAAAAACCTATATCATCCAAGCATGAATTGTCAATGGATGGGAGTTGGTGGACAAATATTTGATCAGCAAGGCAAAGCGGTAAAAAACGTTATTGTCGAGGTGAACGGAAGAATTGGAGGAAAACCATACATTGGTTTATCTCTAAGCGGGACTGCGTTGGCTTATGGTTCAGGGGGGTTTGAAATATTCCTATCCTCAAAACCAATGGATACTAAGGATAATTTTTGGATTCTCTTGCGAGATCTGCAAGGCCGGCAACTAAGCTACCACCTTCCATTTGATACATACGCTGCATGTGATAAGAATCTGATATTGTTTCATTTTGTTGAAAGTTCCAAAAGGTAAAGAGTAAAACATAGTTTGGCATAAATAACCCCTTGCTTTAAGAATAATACAAATGCGGATTATTTTCCTCATCGCCTCTGCGTCGTTATATAGCAAAAATTGCTTCATCATGCACTATATCATTACAAAGAGAGATTATTGTTGGTGTAATAACAGAGCCCGCCCTTCAAATGTATTTGGGTAAAGGAGGTTGACAATGACTTGGATAAAAGAAATCTTCAATGTTCAAAAACCAATCATCGCAATGTGCCATTTCAAGCCTCTTCCGGGCGATCCTTATTATGATAGCAAGAAAGGGATGGAATTTGTTATTGAACAAGCTCGCAAGGATTTGCATTCACTTCAAAATGGTGGGGTTGATGCTGTAATGTTCTCTAATGAATTCAGTCTTCCTTATCTTACTAAAGTTCACACGGTTACTGTTGCTGCAATGGCAGATGTGATTGGTGAACTAAAACCTGATATTCATGTGCCGTTTGGGGTGAATGTGTTATGGGATCCAATGGCTTCAATAGACTTAGCCGTGGCTACAGGTGCCCAATTTGTACGAGAAATTTTTACTGGGGTGTATGCTAGCGATTTTGGGTTATGGAATACTAATTGTGGAGAAGTAGTTCGCCATCAATATGCTATAGGTGCACAGCATGTAAAGCTGTTTTTCAACATTGTACCCGAATCTGCGAAGTATTTAGTAGAACGTGATGTGGTTGAAATTGCCCGTACGACTGTGTTTAACACTAGACCGGATGCTATTTGTATTTCTGGAATTACTGCCGGCGCTGAGACTAGCGTAGAAACTTTATCTATTGTGAAAAAAGCTATACCACAAACCCCAGTGTTTGCTAATACCGGCGTTCGGATAGAGAATGTAGAAAGAATACTCAATATTGCTGATGGTGCGATTGTCGGCACGACGTTTAAGGTTGATGGTGTTTTTGAGAATCCTGTTGATGAAAATCGTGTAAAAAAGTTTATGAGTATTGTGAAGAGTATTTTTTCATAATATGACAATTCAGATTATACCTTCATTAGCTGCTGCTCCGTTGTATAATCTCTCTCATCTTGTTTTTATTTTGTGCAAACAGCAAAGCAATTTCGAGCAGAAATTACAGTGGAATGCAATCAGCGAAAAGCTAACGCCAAAAGTATTCTAAATGTGTTACAATTAGGCGCCAAACAAGGCAGCACGCTGCTTATTCAAGCTCGCGGAGAAGACAAGGAACAAGCCATCAAAGCTCTGAAGGACTTAGTTGATAGTAACTTTGGAGATATTCTTGAGGATGCAAGACATCGTTTTTCTTAGGATTATAGAAAAAAAGTTCCAGTTATAAAAACATAATTCCAGCATTATCATATTGATAATCGAGTTTGACAATAAATTGGGTTTATGATATACTTGGAAGCGGTTTAAAACCAAAGAATATTTTAGTTTTATGAAGGAAGTATGAACTATGAAATTACAACCCCCTGTTAATGTATCTCAGCAACAAATTTCCATTGATGTAAGCGAAATTGAACCATTGCTACAAGCTCCTCCAATGGATGTTCCCGCTTGGCCAGAAGCGATGATTAAGCTGAATGATGGTCGTATTCTTTATATTCGCCAAGCAGAATTGGATGATGTACCCCTCATGTTGGAGTACATGAAGAGAGTTATGGAAGTAGATCGCGACTTCTATGACATTGTTGGTGCGCGGGTATATGCAGAAATTCTTGGCTGGGCAAGAAAAAGATTAAAGGATCCATTCCACCTTATTGGATTGATAGATGGTGTTTGGGCTGGTTTAGCTAATGGTCGTTTTATGAATGAAGATATTGCCATTAGTTTGCATACAATGGCTTTTGCACGCCGTGGTAGGATCGGCTGGGCAATGTATTATGCAAAGACTTATTACGCATTGGAGATTGCTGGCTGCAAAGAATGGTGGTCCACTTTTGAGAGTTATAATGGCTGGCGCATGGCAGGTCTGGAGATGGCACAGCCTACTTATCCTTGGCCTGATTATCAACATGAATTAGGTGGAGCGAGAATTTATTACGTCACGAAAAAGTATTGGGATTCTACCGTGAAAGCTTTTTCCAAGCAAATGATCGGAGCAGACCTTGAATTTAACGTTCCTGAAGAAGTAAAGAAGGCTAATGCTGTCTTCCGCATCCCAGAAGAGTTAGCATTATAAACGTTTGTTTTGCTAGAATGGAATTAAAAAAATAAGGTCGGTATAAGGAAAGCCTATACAGGTTGCTGTACAGAAATCACTGATAGGCTTATCCTTTTTAATAAACGGAGTTTTTTAGTGGGAGGTAAATATGCAACCATTCGATTATTATCGCCCAAAAGACATTCAAGAGGCTTTTCAGTTGCTTACAATGCCTAATAAGGTCGTATATCCGTTTGGAGGTGGAACAGATTTCATTCCAATGTTTCGCGATGGCCTATGGAAAGCCGATGCAGTCGTAGATATAAAGGGTATTGATGGGATGCGAGATATTCGCGAGATCCCTGAAGGTTTGTATGTGGGCGCAGCAGTAACCATGAATGAAATTGCCAAATCGCAATTGATCAAGAGTCAAGCTCCACTTTTAGCTCAGGGTGCTTCGGTGGTGGGCAATGAACAAGTGCGGAATAGAGCGACCATCGGAGGTAACTTATGTACTGCATCACCCTGTGCCGATACACCGCCAACTCTTTGTGCTTTAAGTGCGCTCGTTGTACTTAAGAGCAAAGAGGGAGAAAGGCGCATTCCTGTGGAAGAGTTCTTTACTTTTGTCCGAAAGACTGTGATTAAGAAGGGGGAATTGGTTGTCGGTGTCATAGTGCCGAAGCACCCGGCGGACACTGTTGGGGTCTATGAAAAATTAAGCCGTCGCAAAGGTTGTGATCTTTCCCTGGTTTCTGTGGCAGCTTTAGCTAAACCCGAAAATGGAAAGGTGGTTTGGCGGATTGCATTAGGTGCAGTAGCCCCCACTGTGATTAGAGCAACCGATACAGAAGCAATCCTCAATGAAGGTTATACACCCGAACATATTCAAAAGGCTGCTGTGGCTGCAGCACTTCAATCAAAACCGATTAGCGATGTACGTGCAAGTGAAGCTTACAGAAAAAGCATGGTGAGAAATATTACCAAGCGAGCTGTTGAAAAAGTTGTAGCTTCTTTAGGGTAAGGAGGATAAGCTTATGCTTCATGAAATTACACTTATTGTGAATGGTGAACCCTACAATGTTGCAGTCAGGTCCCACCATACCTTGCTGAAGGTATTGCGGGAACAGTTGGGTTTAGTTGGTACGAAGATCGGATGTGAAAATGGGGAATGTGGGGCTTGTACTGTATTGATGGACGGTAAAGCGGTAAACTCATGCCTCGTATTAGCCGTAGAAGCAGATGGACATCAGATTGAAACTGTTGAGGGATTAAGCAAAGGTGAACAACTTCATCCATTGCAGAAAGCTTTTATTGATCGAAATGCCATTCAATGCGGATTCTGCATTCCGGGCATGCTGATGAGTGCTAAAGGACTTTTACAAGAGAACCCGCACCCCACTGAAGATGAGGTGCGTGAGGCTATCAGCGGCAACCTTTGCCGTTGTACCGGTTATGTGCGCATCGTGGAAGCCATTATGGATGTAGCTAGTGGAAAATATGATGGAGGTAAATCATGATGCAAGATGTAGCGACAAAAGAATTGACAAATGAACCAGTAGGGAAAAGCGTAACCAGAATTGATGCTTATGAAAAAGCCACGGGCGCTGCGGTCTATGTTGACGATATGCAGTTTGGACCAGGCTTATACTATGGGAAAATGGTACGTTCCCCATATCCGCATGCTTTAATCAAGCGTATTGACACAAGCAAAGCTCTTGCTTACCCTGGTGTAAAAGCAGTTGTAACAGGCAAAGATTCACCATTGCCCTTTGGTCTTTACTTGAAAGATCGAAAAATATACGCTACGGATAGGGTAAGGTTTGTTGGTGAGCCGGTTGCAGGTGTTGTAGCGATATCTGAAGAAATAGCAGAAAAAGCCGCTGGATTGGTTGAGGTTGAATACGAAGAGTTACCTGCCGTATTTGATCCTTATGAAGCGTTTCAACCGAATGCTCCTCTTATTCACCCTGATTTAGGCAGTTATGAAGTCGTGCCGTTTATTTTCCCGGAACCTGGGACGAATATTTCTGAGCATTTCAAGCTGCGCAAAGGCAATCCTGATGAAGTATGGCCACAATGTGCTGCAATTGTAGAGGGAACATTCAAGTTACCCCAAATTCAGCATGTGCCCATAGAGCCTCATACAGCGATTGCCCGCTGGGATCCGGATGATAAAATAACGCTTTGGGCTGCTTCGCAATCTCCATTTGCTCAACGCGACTTGTTGTGCCAAAGCTTGAATATTCCGCATGGCAATGTGCGCGTGATTGCTCCGTATGTTGGAGGTGGCTTTGGTGGAAAAGCTGGCATTTCAATCGAAGCCAATGTGGTTATCATGGCAAAAGCTGTAAAAGGGCATCCTGTAAAAGTACGCAATACGCGCGAGGAGGAATTTATTGGAACGAATGTACGTCAAAGTTTGCATGCGCACTATAAAATTGGCTGCGATAAGGATGGTAATCTGCTAGCGATGGAGGTGCAGTATTACTTTGGCGGCGGAGCTTATAATGATTATGGGGTCAATATAGTGCGCGCTGCCGGCTATTCCTGCACTGGTCCGTATGATGTGCCACATGTGAAGGGCGATTCTTATTGTCTCTATACCAACACCCAAATTGGTTCGGCAATGCGCGGCTTTGGCATGCCGGAAATCCATTGGGGGTTGGAACAAATCATGGATCAGTTGGCAGAGAAGATCGGAATGGATAAAGCCGAGTTTAGAAGACGCAACTGTGTGCGGGATGGAGATGTTATATTAACTGGAATGACCATCAATAACATTGACTTAGTGAAATGTATTGATAAAGTAACCCAAGCTATTCAATGGGATAAGAAAGAACCACCTAGTGCGCCAAACAAAAAACGCGGTAAAGGAATTGCAATCATGTGGAAAGCTCCTGCTATGCCACCGAACCCCGGCAGTTCTGCCATTGTCCGATTTAATGAAGATGCTACATTAAATGTGTTTGTCGGCGGGCAAGAAATTGGGCAAGGTACATTCACTGTCATGGCGCAAATGGCTGCTGAGGCAGTCGGGATACCTTATGAATGGGTGCGCATTACTGCCAGCCCGGTTGATACAAAATACAGCCCCTACGAATGGCAAACTGTAGCTAGTCGTTTGACGTGGTCAATGGGCAATGCAGTAAAGATGGCTGCTTTAGAAGTGCGTCAAAAGATCCTCGAGGTTGTAGCAAAGTATTGGAACGAAGATCCGAAAGATTTGGATATTAAAAATGGTGTTGTCGTATCCTACAAATCGGAGCGAGAGCAGCCCTTGCAGAAAATGGTTGTGTATGGATTGCCTAATGAGAATTATGAAGGCTGGCAAGGAGGTCCTATTGTAGGAACTGGCAGCTTTATGCCAACATATGTAACAGGGCTTGATCCTGAAACTGGGCAAGGCGCACGTGCAGTTGTTCACTATACCGTAGGAGCTCAAGCGGTTGATTTGGAAGTGGATACAGAAACTGGACAAGTAGATATCATCAAGATAGCTAGCGCTTATGATGTGGGCAAAGCCATCAATCCTGACCTGGTTATGACTCAGATCGAAGGTGGTGCAGTACATGGAATGAGTGCTGCTTTTGAGGGGTATATCTATGATGAGAAAGGGCGCTTGCTAAATAACAGCTTGGTTGACTATAAGATTGCAACGGCTTTGGATGCACCCAAGAAGATTATTGGAGATATTGTAGAAACCCCGTTAGATGACGGACCTTGGGGTGCGCGTGGTGTTGGTGAGCATGTTATGGTTCAGACAGCACCGGCTATGGCTAACGCAATTGCCGATGCGATTAATGTTCGCATACATACCTTGCCGCTTTCGGCAGAAAAGATATATTTAGCGATGCATCCTGAAGATGCCGCTTAGCTGTAGAAAGTAAACACCTTATTCTTTTATCATGTCCTTCCGAGTTGGAGTTCCGTAATGAATAATGATGGAGCTAATAAAGCTCGGAAGGACATTTTTGGTCATGAATGGAACGAAAAAACAAGTGATGATAGCTTATTTGATTTGCTGGTAATTTGTTATCAAATTTTTATTTTACTTATTTTATGGAGGTTATGAACACCTTATGACACAAGAAGATCCGAGAATTATTGAACTGCGCGAGATGCGCGCGAAAGCCGCGATTGCCGGTGGAGAGGAACGGATAGCTAAACACCGAGCCAAAGGCAAAATGACCGCTAGAGATCGCATTGAGTACTTTTTAGACCCGGGTACGTTCAATGAAGTTGAGATGTTCTCTTTAGGCAGGGAAGATGAACTTGGCGTTAGCAAAGAACGCTACTTGGGTGATGGCGTGGTAACTGGCTTTGGTAAGGTCAATGGGCGAATGGTATATATATATGCCCAAGATTTTACCGTAATGGGCGGCGCCTTAGGTGAAGTACAAGGCCGCAAGATCAGCCATTTAATGGATTTAGCAGTACAAAGTGGATGCCCCATTGTTGGTTTTATAGATTCTGGCGGAGCACGTATTCAAGAAGGCATTTACAGCTTAGGCGGCTATGCAGAAATATTCAAACGCAATGCAAAATATTCAGGCATCATTCCACAAATCAGCCTCATTTTAGGTCCTTGTGCTGGTGGTGCATCTTATTCGCCAGCTTTAACCGATATGATTATCATGGTTGAAAACCAATCCTATATGTTCTTAACTGGACCTGAAGTTGTAAAGTCTGTTACGGGTGAAGTCATTGATATGGAAGGATTGGGAGGTGCAGCCGTACATTTCAGCCGCAGTGGTTTAGCCCACCTCATGGCAAAATCCGATAAGGATGCGATTGATTTATGCAAACTAGTTTTGGGATATTTGCCTTCTAACAATATGGAGAACCCGCCGCATGTACCTAGCGGAGATGATCCGCAGCGCATGGATGAAGAGTTGAATAGCCATGTGCCTTTGGATCCAAGTTCACCTTATTCGATGAAAGAAGCCATTTTACGGATTGTTGACCGCGATTCATTTGTTGAGCTGCAATCTACTTTTGCGCCGAATGCGATCATTGGATTTGCACGGATGGATGGCTACCCGGTCGGGATTGTGTCACAAGAGCCGGCGATGATGGCAGGTGTGATTGATATTGACGCGGCAGATAAGATGACGCGTTTTGTACGCTTATGTGATTGTTTCAATTTACCGATTGTTACCTTTGTTGATTCCCCAGGGTTTTTGCCGGGTGTAGATCAAGAACATCGCGGTATTATCCGCCATGGGGCGAAACTGTTGTTTGCGTATGCCAATGCCACTGTTCCGAAAATTAGTGTGGTAACCCGCAAAGGCTACGGCGGTGCATACATAGTAATGAGCAGTAAATACCTTGGAGGCGATCTCAATTTTGCATGGCCCTCAGCAGAAATTGCTGTTATGGGACCTGAAGGGGCAGCGAATATTCTTTTCCGCAAGCAAATTGAAGCGGCAGAAGACCCGAAAGCAGAGCGCGCAAAAAGAGTTGAAGAATATCGCAAGAGCTTCCTAAGCCCTTATGCGGCAGCAGGTGCCGGATATGTGGACGAGGTGATTGAACCACGTGAAACTCGCAAGAAGGTTATTGCAGCTCTAGAAGCTTTACGCCAAAAAACCGGCTTTGAATTGCCTCGCAAACACGGCAATATGCCTGTCTAGAATGATGAAGGGTTAGTCTTCTAAGGGAGAAGGATAAATCAATATGAACAATTTGGTTGTTTCTCTTGTCATAACGGTCATCGGCATGGGGCTTGTTTTTGTGGCGATTTTACTGCTTTGGGGATTGATGGAAATCATTGTTCAAGCAACAGCCAAAGCAGAAGCGAAGGAAGAACAACAAGCCGAAGCCGAAAGCCCTGCCTTATCCACTGCCATGCCTGAGGAATCTACTTCACAGGCTTTAAAGAAGAAAGCGACTGCAGCAGCTGTAGCTGTTGCATTAGCCTTTCGCCGAACGACAAGCAGCACAGTAACTGCTGCACCTGAGCGGGTGTTGTCGGCTTGGCAAGCTAATGCTTTAGCCGTTCGAGTAAATCAACGTGTGGCGGTAATGCAGCGCAGGGTTAGGACTTAACCGAGTGAATACGTAAATATGAAAAGAATATTTAGGAAAAGGAATGACTTATGATTGTAAAAGTAAAAATTGATCAGCAACAATATGATGTTGAAATTGTTGATATAAATGCAAGGCCAGTGATTGCAAAAATTGGTAGTGAGGTTTTTGAGGTGCATCCAGCTGAAATGGAAGCAAGGAGTCAACCTGTGAGTGCAGCTGCTTTGTCATCTGTGGTGGCAGCGCCAGCTCCTGTTCCTACACCAGCCCCTACTGCAGCTCCTCCACCTCCAGTCAGCTCTGGTGGTGGGAAAGTAATAACCGCCCCGATTCCCGGCACGATCGTTGAAATATTTGTCTCCCCTGGTGATAGGGTGGAAGCCGGAAAAGAGTTGTGTTCATTAGAGGCGATGAAGATGAAAAACGCCATTAGGGCAACCAGGAGCGGGACAATCAGTGCTGTACATGTTACTGTTGGGCAGCAAGTACGTCATGGTCAACCACTTCTAGAATTTGGGGATTAGGAAGGGCATTATGGATACTACCCAATTAATCCAAGATATCTTCCGTGGTTTTGCTGGTTTTTCTTGGGGCAACGCGGTGATGATCATCGTGGGGTTGATCCTTATTGCTTTGGCGATCATAAAAGAATATGAGCCGGTCTTGCTGCTGCCGATTGGTTTTGGATGTATTCTAGCTAATATTGGCATGTCTAGTGAGGTTGGGCTGTTTAAAATCCTTTATGATGCAGGGATCAAAACCGAACTATTTCCGCTGCTGATTTTTATTGGTGTTGGGGCAATGATAGACTTCAGTCCTCTCTTGGCAATGCCCAAAATGGTCTTGCTGGGAGCTGCCGGACAATTTGGCATCTACGGTACATTAATTTTGGCAACGCTCTTAGGTTTTCCCCTAAATCAAGCGGCTTCGATCGGCGTTATTGGGGCAATTGATGGTCCTACATCTATTTTTGTTGCAACGCGTTTAGCACCCGAGCTTTTAGCTCCTATCGCCGTAGCAGCGTATTCTTATATGAGTCTCATTCCAATTATTCAGCCTCCGATTATGAAGCTGCTGACAACAAAGAAGGAACGTATGATCAGAATGGAATACGCCCCACGCGTTGTAACCAAGAGAGCATTGATCATCTTCCCCATTGTTGTTACTATTGTGGTGAGTTTACTAGCGCCGGATGCGGCACCTTTGATTGCAACATTAATGCTAGGCAATCTTTTACGCGAGAGCGGTGTAGTGGATCGGCTGAATAAATCAGCCCAAAATGAGATTATCAATATAGCAACGCTCTTTCTTGGATTGACTATTGGTTCCACAATGGTTGCTGAAAGCTTTATCAACATTAGAACGCTTGGGGTGCTTGTTTTGGGATTAATTGCCTTCGGGTTGGATACGGCTGCCGGCATCATCTTTGGCAAAATTATGTCATTCTTCAGCGGTGGCAAGATCAATCCGTTGATTGGAGCAGCTGGCATCAGTGCATTTCCTATGGCGGGACGCATTGCTGCAAAGGTAGCCCAAGATGAAGACTATGATAACTTTATTTTGATGCATGCTATGGGCTCAAACACTGCCGGGCAGCTGGGGAGTGTTATTGCTGGTGGTTTGCTTCTGGCAATTGTCTCGGGAATGATGTAGTAACGTTGTTGCCCACGATCATTGAAAGGGATGAGATTGCTGCTCATCCCTTTTTAGTTTTGGTGGGAAAATGAGTTTATTCATATGCTAAAGCTTCACGAATAGTCATTCGAGCAGCGTGATAGGCTGGCATGATACTGGCTAGAATTGACAATAGAAATACTACACCAATCCATAAAATAAATCCAAGGGAATTCAAAGAGAATTGAGCATGAAAGCCAAACAAGCTATCACTAATTGCTGCCCAAAGGAAACGGCTGATGGGAAGTGAGATGAGGCTGCCTAAAATCCAAGAAATAAAGCCGATCGTCAGACCCTCAATGATTACCATTTGCATCATCGTTTTGTTGTTTGCACCAATAGCACGCATTATGCCGATTTCACGAATACGTTCCATAACATTCATACTCAGTGTGCCGGTTAAGCCGATACTGCCAACAAGAGCTGAAAGCAAAGCCATAATTACTAAGAAAATAACTAGAGTATCCAAACCGCTGGTTGCGGATTGCAGCAAATAATAACCGGGACTGATATCATTGATCTGATATCCTAGTTGATCAAGATGATTTTCGATAATTCTGCCTAAAGCTTTTTGTTCTTCTATGGTTGTTAGGGCTTCTTGGGAGACGATATGGAAATTTGAAGCTTTGTCGGGTTGATGAATGATTTTAGATAAATAATCATAATTTGCATAGGCTAAAAATCCAGCTGGTTTTCCTGCAAATTGGAAAAATCCTACAATAATCCACGTTGTTTTATCTCCATTAACACGCAGACGTAAAGTGTCGCCCACTTTCATATTGGGGAAGCGGTTAAGAAAAGTTTCGTTAAGGACAATGGCGTTCTGATCGCCTTCTACTATCCACCTGCCTTGGATTATGTTAGGAGTTATAAGTGTGCTATCTGCCGGAGGCGCAAGCAAACTGACACTTTCACCGGGTTTATCACCTTCCTTGAGCAACTCTGCACGGGCAGAAGCCCAACCTTCCACGTTTGCAACTTGAGGAAGGCTCTTGAGTGTGTTCTGAATATCTTCAATGCGGTAAGATTTATCGAAAATAAGGTTTAAATCGGCAACAAAATATTTGCTTACTGAATGGATGTAGGTTTTCATTGAAGATTGAACGCTAAATGTCGCGATGAAGATAGCCCCGCCTAAGGTCAGGGTCGCAAGAGTAAGTGCAAGACGTCCTTTTTGACGAAAGGTGTTTCTGATTGAAAGCAGAATAGGGCGGGGAAGATGGGTTTTACGCATCCAAGTTTCATCCCATGCAGTTTGTTTGGCAGGGGTAACCTCAGTTGAAGTAACTTCAAAAGCTTGAATGATGGGGATACGGGCGGCTTTGAGGATGGGAAAAAAGCCGGCTGCAAGTGGCACAATTGCCGCCAGCACTATTTGCAATACAATAGCAAGCGGTACTTCTCTATAACCGCTAGGGACAAAATTCACTTGATAACTTAAGAAGTGAAGCAAACCGTATGCTGCAGAGCCTGAAAACGATAATGAAATAACAAGCCCTAAAACACTGTAGATGAGGATTAAGACTGAGTAAATGCCGATAATTTGGATACTCTTTCCGCCATAGGTTTTCATAATGCCAATTTGTTCTTTTTGCTGATTAAGCAGGGCGGATAGCGTATTTGTGATGAGAAAAGTACTGAGGATGGTAACAAAAAACCCTAATCCAAATAAGATGCTTCTCATGGCTTCGATGTAGATTTTATTGGGATGCTGACTTTGAAGACGGCTGAATTGGTTAAGTACAGGATGATTGTTTTTTTCTAATTTTTCTACAACCCTATCGGTAACAGATTGGATATAAGGCAAGTCTTCGGCTTTGGATGGATCAACGGTGGCAAGGATTTGGTTAACGCGCTGAGGTTGACTAAGATAAGACAGGGTGTCGAAGTGGATATAGCCAGTTAGTGGGGCAGTAAAGTAGCCTCCCCCGCCAAGCGCCCCAATGCTTTGATCGCGTACAGTACCAACAAAATGCAATCGCTTTATCGTCCCATCCGGCAGCATAACCTCTACCATTTGGCCTATTTGAATGTGAGCATCGGCAAGTTTATGCAGATCAAAAACTATTTGCTTATCTTTAGGTATAAATTTTCCTGCTACTGGCAGCAAACGATTGATGGTGGATTTTTCAAACTCAGGTAAGGCTTTAATATTAATGCGTGTCCATTCGTTTGGACCGCTTTTAAGGCGCAGAGAAAAGACGCGCACTCCTTCGGCTTCGTGAACACCTTCTATTCTGCGCACTGAGTCTATTTCTTTTTTATCCATTTCCGCAATGGAAACCGTAATGTTTGCGGGGTTTATGCTGCGATAACTAGTTACAATGTCCTCATTTAGCGTTGTATTAAGGGTGGCAATCATACCCACGGCAAATAAACCTACAGCTATTGAGGCGATGACGAGAAAAGATCGCGCCAAATTGCTGGTGAGATCAGAAAACATTTTATGCCAGCGCGGACGGATGAGATATCCCCACCTAGGAGAGAGGTTTATTGGTTTAGCTATCCGTAAGGATTTCTCCATCATTTAACCTTATTATACGAGAAAAGAGTTTAGTAAAGGATGTGTCGTGAGTTGCAACGATCAACAATTTACCTTGCTTGGCGATTTTATGGAAGATTTGCATAACGTTTGAGGCAGTCAGAGAGTCAAGGCGACCGGTTGGCTCATCGGCAATGATTATTGGCGGATCGTTTGCAAGGGCGCGAGCAATAGCGACTCTCTGCTGCTGACCCCCTGAGATTTCAGAAGGTTTTTTCCATGCGTGTTCTTCGAGCCCTACTTCGCGCAGCAGGAGAAGAGCTTTTTCAACGCTTGTTTTTGGCGTGTAGTTGCCGCACAGATCAATGGGAAGCCGGACGTTATCTACTAAGGAAATTGTAGGCATGAGGCGGAAGGTTTGATAAATAATTCCCATGTTCACACCGCGAAATTGAGCAGCTTGATCAGCACTGAGTTTGTGAATGGGGACACCGCGAATGATCACTTCTCCTTCGGTAAGGGTATCTGTGGCTGTGATCATGTTGATTAAGGTCGTTTTACCTGCGCCGGATTTGCCTATGATGCCAACAAATTCACCTTCGTAAAAGTCTTGGGTTATCCCCTTTAGGGCGGTTACTCCGCCATTGGCGGAAGGATAGACTTTTATGACGTTTTTTAGGGATACAAGAGCTGTGTCTTCA
Source organism: Anaerolineales bacterium (assembly GCA_034429745.1). Classification (GTDB taxonomy): domain Bacteria; phylum Chloroflexota; class Anaerolineae; order Anaerolineales; family DRKV01; genus JBAXBF01. The sequence goes on along the minus strand of DAOUFY010000127.1, from coordinate 6,703 downwards.
GCCATAGCTGTGGTTTGGGTTGTTTTAGGGTTTGTATTAATTGTAACATAAAAAAAGATAAAGGCGATCTTAACCTGGTCTTTTTTAAGGGAGGGGAGGATTGGATTCTACTTTATCCATTCCCCTCTCCTGCAAGGGGAGAGGAGAATGGAAGAATAAAGTTTAACGTTCGGGAGACGTTTTTATAGAGGAGAAGGACGAGGGATGTTTAGAGGTATTTGTTGGGTTATGCAATGGATGTTTCCCCCACCAAGAAGGATTTCGCAAGCATAAACGCCGACAATTTTACGGTTTGGGAATAGTTTTCTGTATATCTCCAAGGCAGGTTCATCGTGAGGGTCATTAAAGATGGGAACAACAACACCACCATTGGCAATATAAGAGTTGATGTAGGAAGCAGCAAGGCGATCACCTTCGTTGCGGGGGATACTTCCTTCGATGATGTCAACACCTCCACTTTCTTCTTTTGTGATGAGCACTGGGTTGGGTTGGTGGATTTTTATTACTTGCAAGGAACGGTTTTTGGCGTCTGTAGCTTTAGTGAGGCGTTGAAAGGCATCTTGAGAGATTTCATATTGAGGGTCTTGGGTATCATCAGTCCAAGTGAGCGCAACGACGCCGGGCTCGATAAAGCAACAAAGGTTGTCCACATGTCCATTGGTTTCATCATTATAAACACCCTGCCCTAACCAGATGATTTTTGAAACACCCAGGTAATCTTTAAGATGCTGTTCGATTTCAGCTTTGGAAAGGTTGGGATTGCGGTTTGGGTTGAGCAAACACTCTTCAGTGGTGATGAGTGTGCCTTGTCCATCCACATGAATAGATCCCCCTTCAAGAACAAAACCAGCAGCTTTATAACGATCGAGGCGTTCAATGTTGAGAACTTTCTGAGGAACTAGGTCATCTTGATCCCATGGGAAGTAAAGACCACCGGTTAAGCCACCCCAGGCATTGAAGTCCCAATCTACACCGCGAACAACGCCTTCTTGGTTGACAACGCAGGTTGGGCCACAATCACGCATCCAAGAATCGTTGTAGGACATTTCTACAACACGAATATAATCAGGCAGTCTATTTCGGGCGTTACGGAATTGAGAGGAAGAGACGCCCATACTTAATGGTTCAAATTGACCTATGGCTTTGGCAACTTCGACAAAGGCAGCTTGGGCAGGTTTTGCACCAAGACGCCAGTTGTCTGTACGTTCAGGCCAAAGCATCCAGCAACCGGCATGAGGCTCAAATTCACCTGGCATCCAAAATCCGTCGGCGCGTGGGGTAGAAGGAATAGTGCGTGACATGCTAAACCTCCGATTCTGATTTTTGTTTTGTCAAGGCGATCATGATCTCACCAATAATGAGAGTAATAATTACCCCTATCAATACTGGACCGGCATAGCTCCAATCCATTTCCTGTCCGGGCACCCAAACAAAGAAGACGATGGCTTGAACGATGAAAAGCATGCAGATGATAGACAGAATCCAAGCTCCAAGTGTTCCACCTGGCACTTGGTAAGGGCGTTTACGATCAGGGTCTATTAGGCGCAACTTGAGGAAGCTGCTGAAAAGAAGTAAATAAGGCAGGAGAAAAACCATTGAGCTGAAAGCGAATAAGCTCCAAAATAAATCTTCTGCCGTAGAGGCAAGTAAACCATAAAGCACAATGACCACAGAGGAGACAATACCGGTGATAATTGAAGCGCTGAGAGGAGTTAAGTATTTATGGTGAAGCTTACCGAAAATGGAGGGCATTTCTCCCTCAGTAGCTGCTTCTGACATAGAGCGGTTCGCGCCTATAGTCCAAGTTACCATGTTTGCGAGAAGTGTAAACAAGACGGCAACCCCGAGTACTAAAACTATCACTCCACCTACACCGGTTTCACCAAACAAAATACGCAGTGTGTCAACTACTCCTTCTATAAGACCTAATTGATCTAGGGGCAAAGCTAACAGGATGCCAACTGTAGCAAATAGGTAGAAAAAGGTGATCAGAACACCAGCAGTTATGATAGCTTTGGGAATATCGCGACCGGGATTTTCCATCTCTTCAGCAGCACCAGACATCAATTCGAAGCCCATAAAGTTATAGACAATAACGGGTAAGAAGAATAAACCGGCATTTATTGTAGGCAATATAGAGGGCAAGGATAAATCATTGGCAATGCCATTCTTTGAGGCATAGATGATCGCGCCAGCGCCCAATACAATCACAACCAATCCTTTAAGAATAGCTCCAAGGTTTGGCACCCATTTGCCTATATCAAGCGATACAATGTCAATATAGACTGTGATCCAACACATCACAATAGCGAGAATAATTTTCGCCCAAAGGGACATATCCGGAAAGAAGAGCTGGGCAAACATGCCTGCGAAAAGGATATAGACAGAAGGCATCCAGAGGGCTACGTTGATCCAATATAACCAAGTAGTGCGTGCAGCCCAACGGTCACCAAAAGCCTTTTTTACCCAAACGTAAATGCCACCTTGTTCTGGGTAGGTGGTTCCCAACTCGGCTGTAATGAGCCCATAGGGAATGAAGAATAATACTAAGGTAATGATCCACCAAGAAATTGTGGATGGTCCAATTGCAGCTGAAGGTGCTAACGTGTCAATGGTGAGGATAGCGCAGATGCTGAAAAGCATCATATCTAGGCTGCGCAGCACTTTTTTAAAGCCGCGTTCACTAGGAGTTGAATTTTCAGTTTGAGTGGTCACATTTTCCTCCGATAAGAGCTTAAGTTGGAATATTTTTATTTTAGCGATTTACAGTATGGAAAAAATCTTCAATTCGGCCGGCATGGTAAGCCAATAGTTCTGGAGATGGACGTTTGAGCCGTGGATACACAAACCAGACCAGCAAACCTTTTTCTGTGTGAAGACGGTTTTCAGATTGATCATATATGATGGAGTGGGCGGAATCCATGACTTCATCTGTTGCTTCTACACCGCGTGAAGCAGGTAAGCAATGCATAAACTTTACATGAGAAGGAGCTTTTTTTATTAAGTCCATGTTGACTTGATATTTTGGCATAAAAGCGGCTCGTCGCTCGGGGATTTCGTCTTCTTGTCCTACCCACCACCAAAGGTCAGTATAAATGAAATCTGCATTGCGAACGGCTTCAATTGGGTCATCCGTAATAGTTACTGTACCACCAGATAAAGAACAATTTTGGTATGCGATATCGAGCCACGCTTTGGGAGGCTGATATTTTTTAGGGGCAGCATGGGTGAATTTCATCCCTAAGCGGGTGCAGATATGCATTAGGGAGCTGAGCACATTGGTAGAATCCCCAATAAAAGTTACATGAATATCCTCAAGAGCTTTGCCAGCAGGGGCATGCTCCATCATTGTTAGAACATCACAAACGACTTGGGTAGGATGATTGTAGTCAGTTAAGCCATTAATGACCGGCACCGTAGCATCTTTGGCAAAGTTGGTGACGGTTTCGTGTTTGAGAGCGCGAATCATTACTACATCTACCATCCGAGAAATAACGCGGGCGGTGTCAGCAATATTTTCGCGAACACCCAAGTGGATCTCGCCGGGTTTAAGATAAAGCGCATGCCCGCCAAGTTCTGACATGGCTACTTCGAAAGAAATGCGGGTGCGGGTGGATGGTTCTTCGAAAATCATTGCCAGGGAAGCCCCTTGTAGCAGCGGCGGAGTTGCACCTTGCTTATCAGCTTGCTTAATAAGACGGGTAAGATGAATGATATTGAGCAGTTCTTCTTTTGTAAAGTCTTGGGTATCAATAAAATGTTTTAGCATGAGAATCCTCCAAAAGGTAAATTATTTTGAAAAATCATCAGCCATAGGCATCCAAGAATCAATATTGCGCAAAATGAGAGGCACGAGAGCGTATCCCTTTACAGTAACACCTTGAATGCTAGGCAAAACTTCATACAAGAAATGGGACATTTCGTCATAATTATGAAAGCGCGCTTCGATGGAGATAGCGTTGCTGCCTTGTCCATAAGCGAGATAGGAAATTTGGGGGCTTTTTTGCAAAGTATCAATGATTTGCCGATGGAAGGCAGGATCAATGTCAAGAAAGATATCCACTGAAATGTGATAGTTAAAAGCAAGCGGTTCCACAATAGCGACGATCCGGATGGCACCTTTTTGAATCAAGCGTTCAATTCGGTTGCGAATGGTGCGTTCGTTAATGCCAAGCTGACGCCCAATTTCTGAAGCGGATTGTCTGGCATCTTTTTTAAGAAGTTGGATGATTTGATAATCGAGAGTGTCAAAATTTTTGTCCATATAAAATTCCGATTCGGAAAATATTATTACTGATATAGTATATTATATCATAAAATAAGGTGGTGTCAAGTGTAATTAAGTAACTACTTATAAATAAACAATAAATTGATAGTACTTTAAATATTAGATTGAATAAGTCAGGTTTGTTGTTTCATTTGTATGAAAGGGGAAAAATGATAGGTAAAAATAATCCATCGAATAGAAAAAAATATTTTGCTAAAAGGATAGTGATAAGCTTACCTATACCCCCAACTCCTCAATCACAAAAGAAGAGGGTAGGAAAACATTAGACATTATTTGGGGATTTGGTTACTATTGTGGTAATGGGAAAAAAGAAAGTAAAAAAAATAGCGCCCCCGGCGTGACTCGAACACGCGACCCTTTGCTCCGCAAGCAAATGCTCTGTTCCACTGAGCTACGGGGGCTAGAAGTGGTTGAATTATACTGTATTTTTTCACAAATGGGAAGGGGGGAATTTTTAGGACACCGTGCTGTTTATCCTTGACCCTGGCCCCTTTCTCCTTGTGGGAGAGGGGAGAAGTAAGGTGTTATCGGTGTCTCTTATTGATTGTCTGCGAGAAGGACTAGAAAATCAAGGGAGACGATGATTTATTTTTCTTGTCTTTATAAATATTTGTTATGAACAGCTGTAAAAATATGGTATAATTTTTATATTCAATGCCCCCGTAGCTCAATGGATAGAGCGCCTGACTTCGGATCAGACGGCTGCGTGTTCGAGTCACGCCGGGGGCATTTGGGTTTAATTGCTTATGAAAGTAGTTTGGTTTGTGCTTGATCCATTTTTTCTTTTGCTTGGCGAGCAGCTTTAACAAAGATGTCAGCGACAGCTTGCTCATCAATAGTTTGCATGGGCGTTAAGGCTTTAAGCTGATCAAAACTTAGCTCGGTGCGGCAAAGGAGAGCAGCAGTGCCAGTGAAGATTTGGGCTGCAACCCGGCGAGCTTCGACAGGCGACAAGCCGGCTTCAATTCCAGCTAGCGTCATGCCTTCTAATACTGGCAATACGGAACGCATGGCTGCACCTGCGAGACCAACGTACCATGTCATTTGCTCATCGTTGACTTCAATAAATTTGCCAAAGATGTTAAGCATTTCTTTGACTATCTGGTGAACTTCTGGAGGAGCACCCTTCTCAAAAACGACTGGGTTCATTCCCTCACCTAGCGTGGAGGGAGGATTTGGCAGCAGGCGGACAACATGTACATGGGTATTTTGAAGCTCTTCTTTTATCTTATTAATTGGAATAGTGGCTGCCATTGAGATGAGTATTTGCCCTGGACGAAACATTGGCTGATGTTCTCTGATCCATGGCAGGATAGCAGCAGGAGGTATAGCTAAAAGGATGAGATCGGCTTGTTTGACAGCAGTGTGAACATTTTCGATGCTGCTTAAGCCAAAAGTTGTTGCTACTGCTTGATTGAGCGCCGGGTTGGAATCGAAGAAAGAAAGCTGCACTTTGGGAAAACCAACCTCAAGCAGACGTTGCAGAAAAGCTTTGCCAATATTACCTAAACCTACGATAAACAATCGTTTCTGAAAAAGTGAGTTAGTCATCGTTATTTCCTTTTTTATAGTAAGTTTACGAATTTAGTAAAATATACACTCTTTGCAAGGCAAGAATGACCAATGCTGCTGCAAAAATGCGGCTAAGGGTTAGGGATTTTACCTTTTTTGCCATGAACATTGCACCCAACTGGGCACCGGCAACAGCGGTAATAGAAGTGAGTATGATCATAATCCAGTCAATATGGGCATTAGCTAAGTGAGTAATAAACGCTGAAAAAGAAGGCAAGGTAACGATGACACTGTTAGTAGCTGCTGCGATACGAGCTGTGTACCCTAAAAATACTAATGCAGGCATCATCAGAAAACCAGGCCCGACTCCTAGAAAACCAGCAAAAATACCAATAAAAGCGCTTAATACGCCGCCAAGTACACGCTTTTTATCACTGATTTGCATTTCCTTAGCGTCGTCCATTTTAGGTGGAAAAGCCATTCGATATGCTAAAAATATGAGTACAATGACATAAATGTACCAAACAATGTTTGTCGGGACAAATTGAAGCAGCCACACTCCGACTGGAGCTACTGTAGTTGTTATCAACAAGAGGGGAATAGCAGTACGCCAATCTACCATTTTGGCGCGAGCGAATGCTACTGCGCTGGAGATGGCTGTTAAACCGTTCAGCCATAATGACCATGGCATGATAACGTTTTTGAGTTCAAAACCGAACAACCCCAAAACTGGGGTGGCAATAAAGGCAACACCTAAGCCAAGCATTCCGGATACAAATGAAAGAATAAAAAGGATCACGGGTATGACTATATACAACATGTTATCTCCTCTACAGTAATAACATTCAAATTATTGAATATAATAATGTATAAGTGATCTTATGTCAAGGGTTGAGAGGGTTG
>DAOUFY010000126.1:0-5691 GCA_034429745.1 Anaerolineales bacterium | reverse complement strand
AAGCAAGGGGTTGCCATAACCATCATTGCAGCCTAAAGGATTAGCAGCATCAATCGCTGGACTGCCAAAAAGCAGTGCGTATGTGCTGGTGAGACCGCCATTATTCTGCAACGGACCTAATAGCGCATTTACCCCTAATAAATCACCGCTGCTTGGAGTAAATACACCCTCCTGAACTACACCGATGAGATTGTACCCTTGCGAGGTAAACTGTACACCGGCAGCAGCTGCCAAATCTTGTTCTTGATTACCGCTGATAATCGAATTTTCGAGCGTTAGCACTCCATTCCCTTTATAATACAATCCCTTTTGATTTGCAGTGATGGTAGAGCTGAGAACAGCACCATTCCCTTCCACTGAGGCTCCATAACCCTGATTGGCACCAATCGTACTGTTTTGGATAATCCCGCCGCCGCTCAAGACTGCCCCGCCAATCTCACCACTGGCAGCATTATCATTAATTGTAGTGCCGTTGATAAAGTAGCCTCCATCTGCCTGAATTCCACCTACGATACCGCTGTTGCCACTTACAGTGGAATATTCAAGCGTTAGTTTCTTTGAATGCACATATATACCACCAACCGAACTAGGATAGTGATTGTTATGAACTACGCTGTACATCATCGTCAACGCAGTTTCATGAGCCCATACGGCGGGTCCATCATTATCAGAGAGTGCGCAATCTTCCAAAACTAATTGATCTAACCCCCAAGCATTAATGCCCCCTTTTCCGCCTTGAATTGTTGCACCCTTGATAAAAACCCAAAAGTTCCCAAGCGAGTAATTACTAGAGCTCTTTACTTCACCGCTATTGGCCGGCATCTCTTCTCCCATCGTAAATATATTTTCATCCAGCTCACTGCCGTCAATTATCGTAGCTCCGCGCCCTTCACCGTATATGGAGACACTTTCTGCAATATCAAGATCGCCAGAAGCGCCCGCATTTTCTTCTCCTTTAAGGGTCAAGCGATACAAGCCAGCCGGTACTTGAATCAAATCATGCCCTTGTGAAGCATTGGCTTCCTGAACAGCAGCCCGCAATGTACATACTCCGCTTTGCGTTTCGCATTTTCCATCGCCGGGGTTTTTATCAGCCAAATCTTCTGTACTGTTCACTTGATATATTTTCCCAAAATTAACCAATAAAGCTCCATAAATACCCCAATCCTGATGAATTTGCATCTTCTTGAACTCATACCAATGGACTTCTGTATCCCATGTATCATATACAGCAATCACAGGTGTCTCATCATCCTGGTAACCTATGCCAACAACAGCGTGATCAGTTTGATTATCTCCATCTGTATCAACGATCAGCAAAAGTGGATGTCCAGCATCAATCTCCTTTTTATATAAATCCCATGAAAAGCCATCTTCAATCGTAAGAAACCGCGAACTCACTGCAACATTGTGAGCCACAGAAGAGACATAAGCGGCAACTGATTGCTCTAAAAATCGAGAAGCACTCCAACCGTAACGCAGTTGATGGACGGATTGGGAAGTTTTCATGAAATCAGCAATAGAATTATCTGCATGCTCATCCCCAAGAGGGTCCTCGGATTTATCTGGAAGAATATTCGCAGAATGTCCCAAATCATCCAATGGCAAGCTATAATTATTGTAGTGATCCATGCTGGCTATAGCCTCATTGACTTCATCTGTTTGAGTGGAAGGATCACCCGGCAGCAACGCTTCTACACCGTGCCTATCCCAATAGGCAAAAATCATGCCCAAGACTGTTGGGGCACAGCCATGCTGCCAATGATAAGCCGGCACATCCTCCAGCACTTTTGCATTTTGCGAGAGAGGCAAAGACAAACCACGACTAATTCCTGGCGGAGGGGTTGGACCTGTGGTCGTCAACGCCTCCTCTATGGAAGGGAAAGCATTTATCTGCCGAGACGTCAGCTCAGTTGGATTTGCAGGGATAAAAGTATCCCCTGCTGAGGTTTGAGTGGGTGTGCCCACTTCTTGAGCCTGAGCAACTATAAAAGCTGCCATGCCGCTGAAATTAAACACATAAAGGGTTCCAAGAAGCACTATACACCCAATTACGCCAACGCGCCACATTTTCCTCCAAGTTAGCCACATATCCCTGCGCATTCTATCCATAACCACTACCCTCCTTAAGGAAATAAAAAAAGGCATGTTCTTTAGTTGCAAAGAGCATGCCATATTACAATTACCGATGGCAGATCTGTCTAAAGTAAAAAGTGGAGAAGTGATATTGAAACGTTCTTTAACAACAATCTCATCATTTTTATATCTATGTTGATGCCATTATTGGATTGGCCTTAGCACCCTGCCCATAAATAGGAGCGAGCTGGTTTTTTGATCGCGAATAACAAAAATAAAGGGATGATTGATCTTTAAAACCATAGCTTCCTGCGGTTCAAGAGCGGTTATTCCAACAGCAGCGCCGGTAGCAGCCGCTGCTTCAGTACCATTCTCATCAACTTGAATATACGTCTTATGCGCCATCTGCTGCAAATACAACTCTCGCGTACCATCAATCGCAGAGAAATTTGCTGCCATCGGTGCAAACGCACTAAGGATGCCCATCTTCATCAGCGTTTGAGACAGCATATATTCCGATTCGATCTTGAACTTAGGAAAATAAAGATTAATAAGCTGCGGCTCAAGTTTATCAACAATTTCATTCATCGTCTCTAAGCTGAATTTGCTTTCAAAATCCTTAAAAGCTTCTTCGTATTTACTCGCTTGCTCATCTATGGGCATAAACACCACCATAGCTAAACCTTCACCATGATAAGGAATTTCCACGACCTTATAACTTACTGTCCGCATATACCTGTAGGTGGCAGTTTGTTCCATCATCGGTACTTTAGTCTGTCCTACAAACATAAAGAAATCATCCAATTTCGTCAGTTCTGGATTAAAAGGGACTTCCCAGTTCGATTTAAAATAAACTGCATTAGCCAGAACCAAGCGCGTATTCAACGTAATAGAATTTTCAGGAAAAAGGGATGGAATTTTCCCCTCTGTCTTCTGTTCCACCCAATGGTTGATATCCTCCCGTGCTCGATCGGGTTGGCTTGCAAAATCTGCCAGATGAAGATCGGCGAAATAATTTTCCGCCAACAGGTCTATATATGTTTCTTGAAAAGGACGCCCTTTTTGCACCCAGAGAGAATTCGCAAACTGCAAAATAAAACCCGGATTCCCTAGGGCATCTTTTTCCCGGCCGAGCAAGGCTGACTCAAGCGCAAAAAAGGTTTCATGAATCTTTTCTCCTAATGGTTTGAAATGAAGTACATCTGCCATTTGTTGTGCCGTATCTCCGCGGGCACCGCCATAAAGCATTGCTAAAGTCAAAGAAATGTTATAAGGGGAATAAAAAAAGTTTTCACCAGTCGGCTGCAGCAAGGGATAGAGATCAAAAGCAAATGAATTATTCCCTTTCACCAGTAGGTTAAGCTCCTCAGCGCTTACTTCAGGCACAGCAGTATGTTTTCTATCTGAACGCAACACTCCATTTTCCTCGGTAACATGGCTTTCCGGAGTAGGTGATGGCGTTTCGGTGGGAAAAATCAAGGGTATTTCAGTGGTTTTATTGATTGGGGACTGAGTCTGAACTTCTTCGGCAGACGGTTGCTCCACTGAAGCACTTATTTCAGGCACTTGCGTTGTTTGTACAACTGCAGCTGAAGTCGCGTTCACCTCTCCGCTCGGCGTGGGTGCAGAGCAAGCAAATAAGAAAAGCCCACCACAAAGAGCAATAAGGATGATTGACCATTTTGTAGCCATGGTTACCTCCATCGTATGCTGAGTTTAGATAACTCAATTATACCCTACTTAAAAGTTTGGGGCTGTCAAAAATGACAGCCCCTGTGAAGAGAGATGGGGAAAGAAGGAAATCCACAAAATGTTGTCGGCGCTGCTATTTCACATCAGCTGCCAACAACACTTCGCTTTGAACTAAGGCTTTCCCGTTGGCGTTGGTATTGGCTTGCACAATTTGCGAACCACGGGAAAGATAACCTTGATAAGGAGCATCACCTTTGAAGGCAACCCAGCCCTCCATGTTGAAAGCCAAGGGGCCGTAAGCCAAAATCCATTCACCGTTGTATAGACGAGCAATGTGAACATGGCTGCCGGTTGCATGTCCGCCTTCACAGGAAGCATGCCCAATCTTATCACCAATACTCACGTGTGTGCCTGTCGGCACGCGATCTTTTGAACCAATATGAAAATATCTAATAACCCAGCCGCTGCGCTCGTCACCATCTTCATCCAAGTCCAGCACCACCGAACCCGGTTCTGAGCGAACAATGAGCCCTGAAGCAACTGCAGTAACCCATTCAGAAGATTCGGCACAGCCAAATTGAATTGATGGAGGCGCAAAATCCAAAGCTGCCCAGGGTTGCCCGCCTTCAGACCCCCAGCCGGGATGAGGACCTCCGGTAAAAGCCCAAGCTTTTCCTGTCTCAAAGGGAAGCTTGAGCGGTGGCTGCTGCAAGTCCTTTTCTAAATGTGGTTTACTATTCAACCAAGGGGCTCCGAACAATTGAGCATACGTAGCCGCAAACCCACTGGGTGATACTGCGCTTGATACCTCTGATTGAGTACTTACAGTTCGAACAAAAAAGTTTTCCAGTGCGACACTCGCAGCATTTTGGCGAGGGTCAGGTTGGAACGTAAAATAATTGATTTCACCTGCCCGCCAGCTGTAATACCCCTCATTGAGCACCCGCGCTGCCCACATGATTTGGTTGTACAAAGAAGCATGACGATCGTTTTGATACCCCATTGGGTATAGCATTTTCTCTTTTTCAACTAGCGGTTTGCTTAATGCATTGGACTGATATTCTAAAAGAGCCAACAGAAGACGCGGGCTGATGCTGTAATCTCTAGCTGCTAGAGTAATTATTTCCGCAGCACTGCGGCTTGCTGTGCCATCAAAAGCCACAACAGATTTCAGCCAACCCGGATGAGACTGGATAAATGCCTCTACATCAAAACCAATTTGATCCAAACCATTTACATAGAGATTGTCAGGCAGGATGTGAAAAACATCTGATGATTCAAGCGGTCGCTGAGGAACGAGAACTATTGTTCCTGCTGGCAGAGTGGTTTTTATCTTTTCTAGCTCTGGGTTTACTGCTGACAGCATTCTCACTGTCGTCCGAAAACGAGAAGCTATCGCTTGCAGCGTATCACCGTTTTGAGCTGTGTAACTGTATAAACCATCAACTCTTTTTTCGCTATACCCATTTATCACAGGTGCTTGGTCGTCTTGAGTTGTTAGAGGAACATTGCTAGGGGTATCCCAAATTCCAAGCGGAGAAGAGGGAGCATAACTGCCAAGAATCTGGGCTGGTGGAGAAAAAGTAAATGGCACCAGCAAACAGGCCAAGAATAGCCCTCTTATCTTTACCATCGTGTTGCTTAACTTTGCCGTAACCATATTTATCCTCGCACCAAATGTTATTGCAGTTTTCTATATCTTACAATAACATTTGTCCGATGTCAATAGTACTAAAGTACGTTTTTCATATTTTCCCCATTAACATAAAAAGCAATAATTTTTTATTCTACTTCGCTATCTTCCTTGTAAACGACTTAACAATTCCCAAGCCCGTTTCTGTACATTGCCAACAACATCTTCCATACCGCAATCCTTCAAACAAGGCTCGATAGGACCAAATTCCCAGCGCGCCGAAGCTTTAT
>DAOUFY010000125.1:0-12652 GCA_034429745.1 Anaerolineales bacterium | reverse complement strand
CAAACTGACCCAGTATATCAATATAATAGTGTTCACCTTCAATATAAGGTTTATGGTAATGTAGATGAAGAAAAGTTAGCAAAAGCTATCGAGCTTTCAACTAAGAAATATTGTACTGTAATCAATACCTTTAAAGAATGTGTAACAGTTACTACTGATTATGAAATTATTCGCGATTAACTTTTTTACTCGCTTTTTATTACATTCTTGACACAACAATGAATGCCTATTAAAATAATAATCTCACTTTCATGTTTTGTCTCCTTTCAAGGCAAACTCCCAGCCTAGGTAAGACTTCAACACTTGCCTAAGCTGGGGGTTTCGCTTTTTATTACTATAATTATTTAGTTATCTTTATAAAAACTCCTCACCTTTTATACACGGCTCAATTGCCAGTTTTCTAACCCACAATTTTTTACTTCAAGGTAAAATTGCATTGATAATTTTATTATAAAAACCATTTATAGCAATTTAAGTACAATAAACTTTAGGAGATATCGCCATGAAAGTCGGGATTATTGGAAGTGGATTTGTAGGTGCTACAGCAGCGTATGCAATGATATTACAAGGTATTGGCAGAGAGATCGTCTTAGTGGACTTAAACCGCAAGCGCGCAACTGCAGAAGCTGATGATTTGCTGCACGCCGTACCTTTTTCGAGACCGTTACGTATTTCCGCTGGGGATTACTCAGATTTACAAAATTGTAGAGTTGTCGTAATAACGGCCGGCGTTGGACAGAAGCCTGGTGAAACCAGGATTCAATTATTAGGACGCAACGCTGCTGTTTTTAGAGAAGTGATCCCTCAAGTACTAAAGAACGCGTCAAATGCAATCCTTATCATTGCAACCAATCCTGTTGACGTTATGACCCATATAACCGCTTACTATGCTAAAGAATTTGGAGTTCCTAGTTCTAAAATTATTGGCACTGGAACTACCCTAGATACTGCACGGTTTAGGTCTTTATTAGCTCAATATCTAGGTATAGATTCTCATCATGTTCATGCTTATGTTCTCGGAGAACATGGAGATTCTGAAGTTCTCAATTGGTCTTCTATCAGTATTGGTGGACTGCCTCTTTCTGAATTTTGCAAACTTCATAACAAAGAAATGTGTGACATTCCTCAGCATATTATTGATGAAAAAGTACGCCGAGCCGCATATCATATTATTGAAGGTAAAGGCGCTACATATTATGGAATTGGAGCAGCAATAGCCCGCATCGTTCGCGTCATCCTACAGGATGAAAGATCTATTCTAACAGTATGTACACCCATGGACGAAGTGGCTGGAATAAAAGATGTTACAGTCTCTTTACCAAACCTAATAGGTGGGGAAGGAATTTTGGATCATTTTCCTCCTGTAATGAATCATGAAGAAACTCAAAAATTTGCGGAAAGCGTAAAATCCATTCGTGAAGTCATTGACTCGCTTGAAAAAGAGCATTTAGTCTAAAATCATAAACAAAATTAATCAAGTTGAATAGATAATCCGATGAACAAAGTTGATCCTGAATACCTACGCCTTCAAGAATTGAAAAATGAAATACATTATCATAATTATAGATATCACGTCTTAGATGATCCTATAATAAGTGATTATGAATATGACATGCTATTTCGCGAATTGCTTGAACTTGAAGCAAAACACCCTAATTGGATAACTCCCGATTCACCCTCTCAACGAAGCGGTGCCCCAATAGCAGAAAAGTTCGAAAAAGTACGCCACCCTTCCCCAATACTAAGCCTTTCTAATGCATTCAGTCCAACTGAAATAGTAAGCTGGTTCGAACGGCTTATTAAAATTAACCCCAAAGTAAAACAAACCAATTTCGTAGTTGAGCCAAAAATTGATGGACTCACAGTAGTCCTCCATTATAAAGAAGGGATCTTTTATTTAGGGGCAACTCGTGGCGATGGTGAGTATGGCGAAGTTATAACCAATAACCTGCGTGGTATTAAAGCTTTGCCATTAAAAATACCTATCCATTCTTCTATCCCTGCACCTGCCGAACTTGTTGTACGCGGCGAAGCATTCATTACTAAAGCCGATTTCCAAGTTCTCAATCAACAACTACTTGAAGCAGGAGAAAAAACGTATCTAAACCCTCGCAATACAGCTGCCGGTTCCTTGCGACAATTAGACCCCTCTATCGCAGCCAGCCGTCGTTTGACTTTACTCATATACCAAATCGTCCATACATCAGATGAAGCTCCAAAAACTCAATGGGATGCTTTGGCCAAATTAGCTGAATTAGGTTTTCCAACTCCAGAAGCAAAATTATGCGAAACCTTAGATGAGGCAATTCAACACTGCCTAGATATGGTGAATCAAAGAGACCAAAGTTCTTTTGAAATGGACGGTATGGTCATTAAGATTAATGACTTATTCCTCTCATCTGAATTAGGGGTTGTCGGCAAAGACCCTCGCGGGGCAATTGCCTTTAAATTTCCCGCTCGAGAAGTAACAACAAAGCTACTGGACATCGGAGTTAATGTGGGTCGTACAGGTGTTTTAACCCCATATGCCATCCTCGAACCTGTTGAAATTGGAGGAGTTATCGTCAAACAAGCCACACTGCATAACTTTGATTATATAAAGGAAAAAGATATCCGTATTGGGGATCGGGTATTAATCAAAAGAGCTGGCGATGTAATTCCTTATGTCATTGGTCCGATTGTTGATCTAAGAAATGGTAATGAAAAAATCTTCACGCCACCTTCAATCTGCCCTGCATGCAAACAACCTGTTGAGCATATCGAAGGTGAGGTTGCTTGGTATTGTGTCAATAACGCCTGCCCTGCTCAACTCATACGTAACCTTGAGCATTTTGTCTCCCGTCCTGCAATGGATATTGTAGGTTTAGGAGGAAAAATTGTTGAACTTCTCGTTAACAAAGGTTTAGTTCACGATGTAGCTGATCTTTATACCCTTGAAAAAGAAGCATTGCTTTCATTAGAGGGTTTTGCAGATAAGAAAGCTGAAAATATTTTAACCTCCATCAATGAATCAAAAACACGCAATTTATCTCGCTTAATCACAGCATTAGGTATTCGTGGTGTTGGTGAAGTATTAGCATCCAGTTTAGCCGATCATTTTTCCAATATAGAGAGTTTGATGAATACTGCTCTTTCACCAAATGCACTAGAGAAACTTCAAGAAATTGAAGGAATTGGTCCAAACATCGCCATAGCAATTTGTGATTGGTTCTCTCGTCCCGCAAACCAAAACATTATCCAAAAGTTAATAAAAGCTGGAGTAAATCCTCAAAAATCAATCTCCTCCCCCAATCAGAAATCGTCTCTTGATGGCTTGACTTTTGTAATAACAGGTACTCTTGAAGAATTTACTCGCGAAGGAGTTAAGCAATTTATTACTTCACACGGAGGTAAAGTAACGGATACGGTAAGCAAGAAAACTGATTATCTAGTCTGTGGAAAGGATCCCGGCTCCAAACTGGAAAAGGCACGCGCTTTAGGAATAGCTGTCATTAATGAAAATCAACTAAAAGCTTTAGCTGAAGGTTCTTCTCAACTTTCTAACCCATCTCAATTATCATTCAAGGTTTAATCAAACCGCTATAAGCTACCCATGCTTCAACTCTGGTCGGAAAACGTTCTACCACTTTCTTTATCAAATGATGTGCTTTTTCAGTTTGTCCTTCATTGTAGTAAGCTATTATCTCTGCAAACTGTTGAGCCAACTCGTCTCTTTTTTTCATACTTTTTTCGGGTTTTATTTTTTCCTCCACCCATTCAGGTGTGGCTAATGTATGCATATAGTCAGCTATGGTAAATGGTTGCTTCTGAACATATTTCCAGCGCGGTACTTTCTCCTCCATCAATAAGAGATTTCGATGCACCAGTCCTTTACTAACTAAATCTGGTATAGAAGCCTCAATAGGCAATCCCCATTTGAGAATTATATCAGAGGTTAGGTCTAACACATCTTCTGTTATGTGTTCTTCCTTACCTAATGAAAATTGATTAAAATAAAAGGTTGGATAATAATCATATATTAAAGAGTCATCAGAATAGAGTAAATGAAGAATACGGTTTGCGACACCAATGTGATTATGATATTTTTCAACATAATCTCTCCCCGCATAAGCTAACTTTACACGCAGTTCCTTATTTGTCAGTAATTCTTTTAATTGCTCTTTTACACCGCGGTAATCAATATGCCAAATAGGGCGATTTGGTGGAAAAGGCTCTACCTCCTCTCTATCCCCACTTGCGACAGCACAACCGCAGGCCATACCTTCGAGTGCCAATTTGCCGCTCAAGGGAAAGAACAATTGATCAATAACTACATCCGCATTAACCAATGCTCGAATAACATCCTTATTGGAAATATTATGCATTATATAAGATTGAAAAAGTACACCCTCTCTTCTTAAATCTTCCAATGCTTGTTCAATAATTTCACTCCCTTTTATCCATTTTCGAGATGGAGAATGCACCACAATTGGCACATCTCTGCCGGGAACTTTAAAAGGATAATCATCTAATTTCATCGGAAGAAAGGAATGCATATACGGTCTAATACCCAAAACAGATTGATTCTGTAAAGAAAGTATTAAATCGCTATACTTTTCAGCTTTACGTAAAGGTCTTAAACTATCTGATACAGACTCATAAGGAAAAGGTAATTTTAATAGACTTTCTTTCTCGATGGCGTACCAATCTATATAAGCTGGATAATAACGAACATCGCTTCCTTGAAAAATAGATATGGATTTCTTACCTATATCCTTTATTAATTCCAAATCCTTCGCCCAAGGCAATAAACCCGCACGCGCCCATTCATACACAAACACATCATGCGAGCCTAATAAATAACCAATCAATATGGCATCATCCAAAGTAAGCTCCTGGGAATGAAGTTCGAAATTATAATTTGCTTCATACCAAGGAATTTTTTGCCTAACCACTGTTGTAACTTCATGGCCTAATTGCCTAAAGCCATCTGCGTAAACTGGAATTAATCCCGCTATCTCCAACACTCCTATTAGTATCCGCATGTTTTTTCTCCTTATAATTTATATGGATAAACTAATCCCATCACAAATATCCAATGAAATGTTTGGGTATAATGATAAAGCTCCTAGAAGTGGTATATATCTTGCTACTTCTGGCATAACAATTGCACTACCTAATGAACATAGGAATTTCGGAGGTCAGGTATGTTTGGGGTCTCACTAATGGATATTCTTTTCATGATGTCAATTATAGTCTTTCTTGCCGGGTTTGTTACCTTCGCAGTAGGGGTAATTATCCTTATCCGGCGAAGTGCTAACCGTGAACTTAATACAATAGCCTCACAAACAGCACAAATCGCCCAAAAAGGAATTACTGATGGTTTAAGTGGATTAATCGGTAATGCATCTTCACTTATTAATGCAATGAACGATCTTATCCACACCCAAAATGGAGTAGGTAGTTTTCTAATCATAGTTGGTTTACTTATGGTCATCGCTAGCATTGGGTTAGCTCTTTACCTTTCGGGCAAATTGCTATAGTCGAAACAATACCATTGATTTATGTTATTGGATATAAACTATGAATGAATTAATGAATATTTTTTCAACAGAAAGCTACCCATGGGTTTATCTTGCATTGCAACAAGATGAAAATATTAAAAAAATTATTAACAATCCTTCCTTTATTCATTTCGCAGCTCAAAAGCTCGGTAACAATCCCCAACTTTGGACCCCTGCTAACCTTTGCCTAATCATCCTTGAGATTGACCCTATCTCTGAAGACTTATTTCGTGAACCCCTTTCAGACCAATTAAAAAACATCATTAATCAAGGTGAAAACCTCTATGAGAAATTAGAAAGTTCCCCAGATTTTTCCCTTCTTGATCTCAACGAATTAACGATATTGGCTTTGGCGATTGCTTATGATGTTATAAATACAAACAACTTAAACAAGTTATTCGACTTAATAGGAACAAGAGAAGAAGGGGTTTTTAATCAACCCAACCTGCTCACTATTTTTGCCATCGTTGCCGGTTTAATTCCCCAACCTACCTCCTTAATAGTTTCGTTGGCTAATGATAGCCTTGAACTTCCATTGACTCTTCAACAACGATGTGTTTTATTGACTCACATTCTCTTTTGCACACCTCTTTCTACAGAAAATCAAATTAACCAGCTAAAGGCAATTTTTCCAAAAGCTTCACCTGCCATGCAGATTGAACTTATCAAAACAATTTACCTTCGTCGTCCAAACATTGCTCAGGCTTTAGCTGAATTTTTCCTAATGAACAATCCATTCTATTCATCACTAATTACAGAAGATGAACAACCTATAGAGTATGGTACTTCCGATCTCAATACAATTTTAAAAATTAATACATCAAAAATTGAATCAATTAATACCGCTATCGAATTATGTCGAATAGCAAATAAAACCGACGTTGTTGAAAAATTAATCAAATTGGCAGAGATTTATACTAACCGACTGCAAACCCAATTGTTAGCTCAACTTGCCTTTTCTTCACCTAATGTAACTGACCCCGAAATAACCTCAGAAAAAATTCACCAAGTCAACCATAATTTAAGCGATGCCGCTTCACGAGCAGCAGTAGCATTAAGCTGGATGGAAAAATGTCAATACGATGCTGCTCAGGCAATTTTAGATTCCTTAGATAACTCCAATGAAGCTATTCCAGAACTATGTTTCGCAAAAGCTCAACTAGCAGCCTATAAGCATGATTACTCTCTTTGCTTTCAAGAAGCCAAAAATGCTTTAGTAGGCTTTAAAAATCAAGCCGTTTCTAATCAGAATCAAGAATCGCAATCTATACTAGCCACTCATCTTCAAAAATTAGGCAAACTCTTTCTTGAAATTTCAACTCACGGTTTTCCATGCAAAGAAGAGACTCTTCAATGTTTTCATCTTAGTCTTCAACTTCAGGCAGATAATCCCAAAACATTATCCTTGCTTTCCCAAGCGTACCTCTTATCAAAAGAACCAGAACTTGCCTTGCAGTATGCAATTATTGCTCATGCACTTAACCCGGAACCCGAAATTATTCGCTCCTTAGCTCAGGCTTATGAAGCCAACAATGATTTCCCATCCGCTCTGAATTATTGGTCAAAACTGGTAGCTATTAATGATGCTTCCCATACAGAGCAAAAAGAATTCATCAAACCCGAAAATATAATCGGTTATACGTTATGTGCTTTAAAAGCACAGCATCCCGATGATGTTATTTCCCTCCTAAAAAAAGTAATTATATCTGACCCAGATAATAATCAGTACCATTTCTATCTTGGCAAAGCTTATCTTGAGCAATACCTCCTCTACAACAAACAGTCCCCTCAAGCTTTAGAGGAAGCGATAAATATATTCCAAAATCTGCTTCAGAATGATCCTCAATATCAAGCGGCGTGGCAAGAACTTGCCATTGCTTATTCATATTTAGGTAATCCGCTCGAATCACTTGATGCAGCTAGGAAAGCTCTTGGCGTCTCCCCAACTGATATTCAGACCATTCTTTGGTTCTGTGATCATGTGAATCGAATAGGCAATCCTCAAGAAGCTGTTGAGGTACTGCAATGGGCAATTAAACTTTATCCTGAGCAACCTATTTTAAGATTAAAACTCGCAGAAATATACCGTTCTCAAGGCTTCATTGACCAAACTCAAGTGGTATTATCTGACTTAATAAGAGAGGAGGTTCTTCCGCCTACAATTCTTCTTAATACCGCTCAAGAGTTCCTTGCTATTCATCAACCTGCTCTTGCGCAAAAATGTTTAGAAAAAGTGCACTTTCAAAATGAAACTCTTGACAATCAAAACAAGTGCTTATTTCACTATCTATCAAGTTTAACTCATTTTCAAAACGGTACTCTAGAACCTGCGTACCAAGAAATAAAAAAAGCTCTTCGAGAAAATTACCAATTTGAAGCAGGGCTTAAGCTTTTAGCAGAAATATCCCTTCAATTGGAAAACTTACCCGAAGCCATTTCTTCATTAGAGCAGCTGCTTGCAAAAAATCCCTATGATGTAGAAGCTAATCTTCAACTTTTTGAAATCTACAGAAGATGTGGAGAACTTGATAAAGCCAGAGATAAAGCAGCTCTTATAAGTTCTTTCACCGACTCTTATAATAATTCTCTAGCCGAATTTGCATACAACATCTTTGATATTCATCTCGCTCATAAATTGCTTTCTTCTAGTAATTTTCTCTCTTTTTCAACTATACATGATTTGCGAAAAGCTTGTTTAAAGGCAGAATTATTCTTGGAAGAGGAAAATTACAAAGAAGCTAAACCTATTATCCATGCATTATCAAACGCGCTTAATGAAAACAATCCAGATTTTGAGATACCTTTATGCACACAAGCTCGCATCTTAGGATTGTCTTTACGCTGGAACAATCAAGATAAAAATGTAATCAACAAATTTAAGCAAGCCGTAGCACAAATAAGCACTGAGGATAATAAATCACTATACCATCCCTTTGATTTGCAAATGATAGCTATTGCTTCTCAACACCTCCTCGAAGTTAACATAGCTATTGAATTAATGAGTAAGGTTCTCTCTTCTCAGGTTTATGAACCACGACCATATCTTCTTCAAGCTTTATTACTATTAACTCAAGCAGAACACCAAAAATTATGCCAATTCTTGGATGTCACAGTTCATGCGTCAGGTGATCAATCATATTCCAATGAAAATCAGCGTCGCTTTGAACAACTTATTACGACAGCTAACCACTTAGCTAAAACTGTTCAAAAAGATGACTTATTCAAATCTCTTTTAACTGCCAACAACCAACTACTCCAAGATAATCATTCTCTTTTAGAACAACTTTCTTCATACCCCTTTTTACCAAATCAAAAATCTTTTCAACTAATCAAACAGATCATTGAAAACTTCAATACTCAACCTTCGGTTTCTCTTGAGCTGTCTCAAAAATTAGAAGCCTTTGCCGGACAACATCCTTTATGGCATGCCTTAATCGCAAAATGTGCATCTAAAATTGGAAATAACGATTTGGCGATCCAGGCTCTTCAACTTGCCCTGAATGAATGGCAAGATGAAGATCGTTGGCATATTTGGTTATACCACCTATATAATAACAAGGGCGACATTGAGAATGCCAAAAACCACATTGAAGCAGCTGTAAAACTCGAACCAGAAAATCATGTATATTTATTGGAATTAGCAAATTTTTACACAAAAAATAAGCTCAATCTTGATGAGGCCTGCTTTATTCTAGAAAAAATAATTACCCATGAACCGCAAAATATTGAAGTTCATCTTCTTCTAGCTGATACTTTATTAGCCAATAATAATTCCGAGAAAGCATACCATGTACTTATAAACGCCCAGAAATATCTTCCTTTTGAAGACGAACAATTGAAAAAGATTGTCACGCAAAAATCCGCAACAGCTGCGATATCAGCCGGCAAAATAGAAACTGCGACCCAAATTCTTGAATCACTTATTGAAAAGTTTCCAAATGATAAAAGCATCCTTAAACAATTGGTGAATGCATACGTAATATCTTATCAGACAACTAATGCAGTCCAATATGCCAATAAGTTGATTCAACAAGAGAACAGATCTATTGAAGATCTATTCTGGTACATTAAACAAATGTTTCGCCTTCATTTGCCAGAAAAAGCCATTGATGTTATCAAAGAAGAATTAAAACATCATCCCAATCTAGCAAGGTTATATATCCTTCTTGCACAAGCGCAATTGCTGCAAAATAAAAAGGATGAAGCATTAGCCACATTAAAATTTGCCAATCTATCACTTTCCGATCAAGAAGACGAATTGCAAAAGGCAGCCCAAGAATTCCTTGATATTGATGAACCCGAAGCAGCTTTAATGTGTTTATCTAAAATTAAACGAGGATTTTTCAATAAAAGCCAGGATAATACATCTAATATCGCTTTATTAAAATCCAAAGCCTATCAGAAGTTAGGCAAATTAGATGAAGCATGGAAGCATTTAGAACAAGCAAGTAAAACTGAAAATCAAGATAATCAACAAATCCTCAAGCAAACTATATCGTTATATTTAGCTAACAATAAAATCGCTCATGCAGAAAAAACGTTGCAACTGCTCATTCAACAAAGCAACCATGACGATGAGGTTTTATACTTAGCGATGCACATTTATGATAATAAGGGGGATTTGGATAAAGCTCGATCCTATATTTTCGATTTAAAACATGCTCCTTTTTCACTTCGCCTCAAAGCCGCTGAATTAGCAAGCCAATTGTTGGAATATCCATTAGCTTTTGAATTGATAAAAGAAGAAACTTCAGATGATTTATATCATCCTGCCAACAAAATAAAAGCCGATCTCCTTAAAACAGAATTATTGCTAGATACCGGTTGCATCGAGGATGCGAGATCCACATTCAAACATCTTAACTCAATGATTGTAAATTCGGAATTTCCCCTAGGGGAAACCGAAATCATTCGTCGCAAAGCAATAGATGCACGCCTCCTCGGCCTTGAAGACAACACAGATCTGCTGCGATTCACCATTGATAAAAAGCAAATATCTAAACAAGAATTTTTTACCATCTGCAAAGCACTTTGGAATATTGAGTCTTGGGAAGAGGGTCTAACCTTATGCGAGGAGTTCATCTCCAATCACACCCAAGATGTAATAGCCCATCTCTTATACGTGCAGGGTTTGGTATTGCGCGCAGAAAAACAGCGTACTTGTGAGAGGCTATCCGTAGAAAATCATGCACCTGGAGCCCAAAGTATTTTACCTTCCTCTCAAGAAAAATTCACCTCAGCAATCCATAAAGCTAAAGAGATCTTATTATCATTTGCCAACTACAATGATATGCAGCTTGCGTCAGCATTGGATCAATGGTGGATTAGAGGTCAAGCTGTTTTTAATGAGGTTGTATATCCAGATAATTTAATACAATTGGAAAATATCGCTAAGTATCCCCAACACCTAGCTGCTTATTATGCTGCTTTAGGCAGAAATAAAGCCTATGACATATTATCTCAAGGCACTCCCAATATTGAAAATTTTCCTTCAGATGCAATCTTTCAAAAAGCCTTAGGATTGCTTGATTTTTCCCCGCAAGAATCTCTCAGATTATTAATAAACCATGAAAAACAATTAGCCTTATTAATCAAGGAGAAACCACTAATAAAATATCTTACTGCAAAAGCTGCATTTTTATGTGGTGAAATTTCTCTTGCACAACAGTCCATTCAAGAAGCCTTAGATAGCTGGAGTGATGAAGCAGCTTGGCAATTTTTAGCTGCCCAAATTTCTCTTTATTCTGGCGATCAAAACAAAGCCTTGCAACATCTCATTATCGTCCAAAAACTCAAGCCAAATTCACCAACTTACACACTCACTTTTGCTCACACCTGTTTAGAACAAGGTAAATTCATTGACCAAGCAATACTAGCCTTAAACCAACTGCTGTTGGATTATAACGAATACCCTCAAGCTCATGTTCTTCTTGCTAAAGCTTATTCGATGATAGGAAATAACGAAGAATCATTAGAACATTACCGAGAAGCTATCCTGCAATTCACTGATGAAAATGAGAGCTTAATCAAATTTGCAATTGAAGAATATCTTCAATTGTTACATGATTTAAAATTACCCTTCGAGGAGGCTGTTAAACCTGTTAAAAACTTAGCTAATAGACTTCCACAAAATGATTATGTATGGAAAATTCTAGCAGAATTTTATTCCAATCATCAAGCCTTAGAAGACGCTTATTTTATGGCAGAACAGGTTATAAAACATTCTCCTTCAAAGGAGAACATCATTTGGTTTGCCAGACATGCACTAAACATTGGTAAAAAAGAGATAGCCATCCAAACTCTAAAGGATTACATTCAGGAATATCCTTCTGATATTTCACTTCATACTGCCCTAGTAGATGTTTATTCATCACTAGAAATGCAAGAAGATGTACGTACAACTTTGAAAAATATTACCAAAATCCCTGATTTAACATACAAAGATAAATTACAAATAGCCGAGTCAATGCTTAAGGTGCATGAGGTAGATCTAGCAATTCAATGGCTAGAAGAGTTAAGAAGTTCCCTTTCAACAGCAAATAGCTCTGAAATTTTCCAATTAAACTTACTTGCCTCAAAAGCCTATCAGCAGAGCGGAGATCTTGACAATGCAATCCAAATGGCTGATGTTGCCTTATCTCAATTGCCTACAGCTGTTGAGATAGTAGAACTTCACAAAGCAAAGATCTATTTAGATAGCGACGAACCTCAAAAAGCCTTAAAATCCCTCAACCATGTTTTTGAGCTTGATCCGCAAAATAGTGAAGCTCATTTCCTTGCAATGCAGATATATCATTCCTCTAGCCAAATAGAGTCGGCTTTCCAGCATCTCCCATATGCAATGAATCATTCATTAGCCGCACAAATTGCTGCTGCCGAATTGTATTACAACTGTTTAAATAATGATTTAGCCATCCAAACTTTACAAAAAGATTCATTCACCACTGAAGACAAATCTATATCAGATGAATTATACAAAGAATGCCTTTTAGCTGAATTATTTATCCAACAGCAAAAAATATCAGAGGCTGTACAAAGGTGTCAGCGAATACAGTATTTACAACAGAAAAAATATAGTCAAATAAGAGATGACTTATTAACAAGGATTT
>DAOUFY010000124.1:0-4979 GCA_034429745.1 Anaerolineales bacterium | reverse complement strand
AAAGATTAGGAGTAAAACAAAATAATTAATCTATTACACCTCAATTACAGAATCCTCGCTTCCATATTCATTGGGAGCATAACTATCTGCTTCCCAGTCATTTTCCCATCTTTCACCATCTAATAAATAGCGAAAGCGATAAATACCAGGGGGAATTGTGATTTGAACTGAAAAATTATTATCTTTGTCCTTTTTCATGGGATGAACTGTTGGATCCCAATCATTAAATTCTCCTAATAAATGAGCGAACTGCGCTTTTACATCTGCTGGTAGGGTAAAAATAACATCACAAACACGCCCTTTTGGAGTGTCTCTATACGTCTTTTTTAGCATCGTAACCTCCCAAGCATAATTTCATATTTTTTACTATTTTTTATTTTACTTGATTTTCTAGAAGTTGCAATATAGAATAAAAAAGCAATTATAGGTAAATAGGGATGGACACATACTCAGGGGATACATTTTATTTAGCTTTGTAAATATACCTCTTTGAAGACCATTAGATTTACCACTCTTATTACTATCTATGGTATAGTATAAGTTACTAATAAAATCAAAAATCAACTGTTTACACTCTAATAAAAAATTACTGAAAACAGACGTAAATGGAAACGTTAATCTATAATCGCATTTTGATGATTGATAATGACCAAACAAGAAGGTTGATTGAACATAATTCTCAATCAAAGCTTTATGATATCGAAGTCGCAAATAATGGTCAAGAAATTATAGATATCCTTTTGAAGGACGCCAAACAAAGCTCGATCATTTTTAATAAAAAAAGAATTGAAGTTGTAGTTATTGATGCGAATATGCCCATTTGGGATGGATTTGAGGTGTTAAAGCAAATCAGAAATAATCCTCTGATTAACGATGTGAAAGTAATCATGATTGGTTCGAGTTCAGAGGCTCAGGACTTAGTAGATGCGCTTTTCGCCGGAGCCTCTGATTATATTGTAGCCCCCGTTAAGATAAAGGAATTAATCGCCAGAATAGAAAATCAAATAAAACGAAAAATTGAAGACGATCAGAGGAGAGAAATTGAAGCTCGATATCAAGCAATTATGTCTATGGCAGAAGGTGTTATTGTTCAAGATATTAGAAGTGATGTAATCACGTTTAATCCAAGTGCTTCAAAAATATTGGGTATAAACTCCTCGCAGCTTGTCAGCAACCGAATAATCCCAGATAATTGGTACTTCATCAAGGAAGATGGTTCACTATTACCAGATGATGAACATCCTTCTATAATAACATTAAAGACCGGCAATGAAATTTCAGATTATATTCTTGGATTGAAACGAGGAGAAAACGAAGATATTACTTGGCTTTCCGTAAATACCCGTCCTCTCTTCCATGAATCATCTAGTACTCCTTATGCTGTAGTAACCTCTATTTCGGATGTTACAAAAAGGAAAAAAGCTGAAGATGGTTTAAAAGAAAGCGAAGAGAAATTTCGGGCACTCACAACATTTTCTCCCATAGCAATTTTTATAATACGCAATGATCAGTTTATTTATGTAAATCCGGCTTTTGAGAGTATTACAGGATACAAATTATCACAATTGGCAGATATTACCATTTGGAATTTAATCCATCCAGACGATCATGCAAGAGCTAGACAAAGGATTATAAGTAAATATCAGGGGGATAATTCCTATTCCCATGGTGAGTATAGAATAATTACTGCGAGCGGTGAAGTCAAATGGATTGACATTTCATTAACCTCAATATACTACCAGGGCAAGCATGCATTCATGGGATCAGGCACTGACATAACAGAAACTAAAAGAGTTGAAAACATTCTCTGGGAAAATAAACTCATAGGAGAACTGGGCACTTTTACTAGTACAGTAACTACCGAAATCGCTGACTTATTGGATAACATCTTAAAGACTGCCTTACTGGTAAAAAATGGATTATTGAAAGTATGGTCTAAAATTTCATCAACCTCTTTTTACCTTAATGAAAAAGAAAGGATTGAGAGTGAAAATAAAGAAAATATTAGCCAGATGATTTCAAATATAGATGATACAATGGGAATCTTAACATCACAAATCATGCAAGCATTAGAATTGGTGAAAAGTTACCAATCCTTGTCATCTAAATATCAACCAGACGAAAAGAGGTTGTTCAATTTACGCGATTTAGTCAATCAAACATTAATAAGCATAAAACCAATTCTTAAAGAAAAACACCATCAGATATTATTTTCATGTCCTGAAAATCTATACATCCATTCTTATCCAGACGCATTAATGCATATCATGATAAATTTAATTAAAAATTCTCTAACACATGCTTTTTATCCTGAACAAAGCGGAATTATTAGAATGGATTTTCAAGCTAGCGATAGACAATTGATTTTTACATATAGTGATAATGGAAAAGGCTTAAATGCTGATGCAGTAAATCAATTTTTTTCTTTTCCATTTCTCCAGCAATTCAAAATGATGAATAAAGGTATTGGAATATTTATTATTTACCGTTTAGTAAGCAAAGTATTAAAGGGGAGTATAAAGTGTGAAAGTGAAGAGAATAAAGGTACAAGATTTATTATAAAAATTCCCTTGTAAAAAAATATGTCGAGGAGGAAGCATAGCTAATGTCCACTATATCAAAGGAAATATTTGATCATTTAGTTGATTTAGCATCTCTTGAATTATCTGATGACGAAGCAGTTTACTTGCATAAAGAGCTGAATCAGCAATTAAAAGCTATCCATGAATTAGAAGCGATACCTCTTAACGATGAGGTAAAAATAACATCACATGGAATACCATACACATTGGAAGAGAGCCTTATTTTGCGTGATGATGTGGTTGTTAATTATTCTTCCCTTGATGATCTAATAGAACAATTTCCACAATTTGAAGACGGGTATGTCATTGTACCTGATATTGAACATATTACTTTAGAATAAGAAAAAGAGAACAATTATGAAAATTATAGAAATGGCTGCAAATCAAATAGTAGATATGATACTTAACCGTCAAGTCAAAGCAGTGGACGTGGTTGAACAAGTATTAAATCATGTTTCTAGCGTTGATGGAGACAAAGGAAGGTGGGAGAAAACAACTAATGATATTGATGATGATAAAATCCATGCCTTTATTACGGTTACAGCAGAAAAAGCACTAGAAAAAGCATATGTAATAGACAAAAAAATAGAAAAAGGAGAAAATCCAGGTCCATTATGCGGTGTACCTTTCACAGCGAAAGATATTTTTACAGTAAAAGGAACTCCCTCAACAGCAGGTTCGCGAATTCTTGCCAATTTTATTGCACCTTACACTGCCACACCAATTGAGCGCCTGGAAAACGCCGGCGCGATATTGATCGGAAAAGTAAATCTTGATGAATTTACATATGGCTCTTCAAATGAGTCTTCTGCTTTCCAACCATCCCCAAGAAATCCGTGGAATAGAAAGCGAGTACCGGGCGGCTCCTCTGGAGGTAGTGCTGCTGCTGTTGCTGCGTTCGAAGGGACTTTTTCAATTGGTACAGATACTGCAGGTTCTATTCGACAGCCGGCAGCTTTTTGCGGAGTTGTAGGATTAAAACCTACTTATGGACGTGTTTCTCGCTATGGGCTAATCGCTTTTGGCTCATCTCTTGATTGTCCAGGACCTATCACCAGAAGTGTGGTTGATGCTGCACTTGTTTTAAAAATCATGGCAGGAAAAGATATCCATGACAGCACATCTTCTATAAAACCAGTACCTGATTATTTGAGCTATCTAGGAAATAGTATTAAAGGGATGAGGATTGGATTATCACCAGATTATTTGAAAATCACTTATTTCAATCATGAAAAAGGAATAATTGAGCAGGAATCCATTCCGCAGGATATTCGTGATGCGGTTTATAAAACTGCTGACATACTAAGTAAAGCAGGTGCTGAAATCATTGAAAATGTACCCATGCCACATACTCGATATGGAATTCCAGCCTATTTTGTGATATCTCGAGTAGAAGCTGCTTCCAATTTACATCGTTATGATGGAGTTAAATATGGATATCGAACAAAGGAATACGTTAATGATCTAAAGGCCCTATATCGAAAAACAAGAGGAGAGGGATTTGGGATTCAACCCAAACTACGGATTCTCATGGGAATGTATGTTAGTGCAGCTAAATATAGTGCTCAATATTACCAAAGAGCATTAAAGGTACGTTCATTGATACGTAGAGATTTTGATAATATTTTCGACTCAAATGGAGAATATCACCTTGATGCATTGCTGACCCCGACAACACCAACTACAGCTTTTCGTATAGGCGAAATATATGGAGATTCTGTGCTAATGCAATATGCAGATCAGTTGACTGTACCAGCAAACCATGCCGGAGTACCAGCTATTTCTATACCCGCCGGTTTTGATCGAGAAGGTCTGCCTATCGGAGTTCAACTGATTGGCTCAGATTTTTCTGAGGAGGTTCTCCTGCAATTGGCTTACGCTTATGAAACCTTGACGGCTAACGAAGAATGGAGACAGAAAAAACCGATATTATCTTAATAAGTTTTCTTTTTGGGAAAAGATCCTAAAATAAAGGATAAAGTACATGCGTAATAATTCTTGGGCATTATTGTTATTTTTAATAAGCATATTCTGTTTGCTTTACTATATATTTCTTCCAAGTTCAACTGAGGATGATTGGATATGGGGGATTTCTTTAACACGTTTTACTTTTATTAGCATTTTTTTTATTGTATCTCTCCTTACATTCTTATTGGTATGTAAATTCAGTAAAAATGAATCTGAAGATTCAAATATAATAGCTTATCTGAATGCATGGATTACAGTAGAAAAAAATAATCGAAGAATTGCTTCTCTATCTCTTTTATTTTTTCTCTCTGGCATCTTTTTACTAAGCTATGGTTTTTCTGTTCAAGAAATCGTTCTGAAATCAATCTTTATTCGCTTATTTCCTTTTATTTTATGGTTAACATTTTACTTTGGTTTTTGTTTTCTCTA
>DAOUFY010000123.1:0-79275 GCA_034429745.1 Anaerolineales bacterium | reverse complement strand
CATTTTGAAAATAAAGAATTCAACCCATGGCTCACTACCATAAAATCCTTTAAGTTAATTTATTATAATGATATATTATCAATATTTTCCAGTACGATTCACAAGCCTTAAACCATGCTTGCTGCTTGACATGCTTTGAGAACATCGTTGCCTATGGAGGCTTTACCTGATGAGAGCCATTGGAAACAAGGAAAGTTCTTGCTGTTTTATGAAGATTATAATTATTTTTCAACGTTTCGGGGGATGATTGTCGGGATTTTGTGTAATCGCTTTGCGTGTGAATCTTGTCATGGGCAAATAGCGGTTGCGCCAGAATGTTGACCTAAAGAATTATTAACTATTGAGAAAACTGCACCTTACTCAGGGGAAGATGGAGAATATTTGGCAAAGGGGTGGAAAAAAGAATAGCCGATTGAGATAACAATCTCAATCGGCTATATGTCGAAGGAATGGAGCATGGATATATGCCCCCACCGCGACTCGAACGCGGGTATCTGCCTCCGGAGGGCAGCGCTCTATCCACTGAGCTATGGGGGCGGAAAAATCATATTATCATGTATATGGATTTTACACCATTGTTTACCTCTTGACAAGAGCTTATTGCTGTGTTAATATGACAACGGTTTCAATTGGTTTTGTTTTACAATTTTCTAAAAGAAAAGGTAAAAGATTATGTCCACGACGATTAGAGATGTAGCAAAACGCGCAGGTGTAGGTATTGCAACTGTATCGCGGGTGCTCAACAACAGTTCAGCTGTGAAGCTGGAAACGCGTCAAAGAGTACTGCAGGCGATCAAAGAGCTTGACTATACACCCAACCCCATCGCCCGTCGTCTTTCAACTGGGCAGACATTGACGATAGGTGTGATCGTACCCTTTTTCACGCTGCCGGACTTTGTGAAGAGATTGCAAGGTGTGCAGCAAGCAATTTCAGAAAGCAAGTACGATTTGATTTTATTCAACGTTGAATCAATTGAACAAAAAGACCGTTATTTTGATGACTTGCCCCGCAATACACGGGTTGATGGAGTATTAATCATTGCTTTGCCGCTTACCAACTATCAGGTCAGCCAATTCAAGGCTGTAAACATTCCCGTAGTTTTAATAGATGCTGTGCACCCTGAAGTTCATCAGGTCTGTGTTGATCATGCTGAAGGGGCTAAAATGGCTGTAAGGCACTTGGTTAGCTTGGGGCATAGGAAAATAGCATTTGTCAGTGATTATTTGGAAAGTCCGTTTGAGTTTATTGCAACTAAACAACGATATGCAGGTTATCGTGAAGCGTTGAATGAAGCCCAACTACCGTTTAGACCTGAATATCACCTTCAAGGGGAATTTGGCAGGGAAGCAGCACGCAAAATGGGGCACCAATTGCTTTCGTTAGAGGATCCACCAACGGCGGTATTTGCAGGCAGCGACACTCAAGCGATCGGAGTGCTTGAAGCAGCGCGGGAGCATGGCATCCAAGTGCCTGAGCAGCTTTCAGTTGTTGGCTATAATGACATTCGCGATGCGGAGTATATGGAACTGACAACAATTCGGCAACCGTTGTTTGAATCGGGTTTTGAAGCCGTGAAGCTGCTTTTCCAAGAGATCGAGGAGCCTTCAGCGCACCCGCAGAAGAAAGAGTTGCCGTTGGAGCTGATCGTGCGAAAAACCACAGCTCCTCCACCTGCAGGTGAGTAAAGCCTCACCGAACATTTCCTGACACTTTTCATTGAGAGAAGATTGCCCTCACCCCCAGCCCCTCTCCCACAAGGGGAGAGGGGTGCTTTTGCATCACCTGGCGACTTTCGACCGAGGGAGAGAGGGGGGCTTTTATGTTACTCGGGTCAATTGGCAGGAGGGAAGATGACCTTCATCCATGGTCTCTATCTCATGATAAGAGAAACGAGCAGCGTTTCTGGCACTATTATCATAAGGGAAAAAGGGCATGAGCGAAAGCCGCGAGGAACGGTGCAAGAAGGGTATGCATATCAGGAGACTGTTGTTAGCTGGCACATTCATTGCTACTATATATATTATGGAGTAGAATCGGTGTAAATAGTGAAGAGAAAAGCGGCTTTCTAGCTTAGCTATTGATGAGGTAAAGTATGAAAATTAATCATTTCTTTCTTGCAGTTTTGGCGTTAGGTATTGTCGCTATTGCTTGTCAATTATCATTCCCTCAATTAGGATCCTTATTAGCAGCGCAACCTACGCCCTTTCCAACTTCATTACCACAACGCCCGGTTGTGCCGGGGGAAGAGAATCCCGATGAGCCGGTGTTTGTGCAAGGCAATATAAAATACACTAGTCCATTTTTTGTGAACTCTCTGACAGAGCCGTTTGTGATGTTGGAAGATGAGGCTGGTTTTGTTCGCCGTGATCGCGATTTCACGTTTCCCTTGCAAGGGCAGGTGATTGGACCCGTTCAGCGAAGTTCAGAGGATGAGCTGACGTATATGCTCAATTTGCCCGCAGTACCACAGGGCACACTGGTTGATGTTGATAATGATGGGGAAAAAGATACGGGCGTGCAAGTGTTTGCTATTGCGTATTGGTCAAATACATGGGGTGATCCATTTTTAGAGTCACGAGATGGAACAGGATGGTCAACTGCTTATTGCTCGACGATAACCGATCCAAATCGAGAAGATGAAATTGTGGGAGGCACGTTGCTGGTTTGGGCACCAGATGATAAGCAGCAGTTTCCCACGGGGTTTGGAAAGGATGGAAAACTCTTCACGGAAGATGATCCCGTTGCTCCGATTGCTGCCGGTTATACTTACGTCAATCTCGATCAACAGCCTTTCTCATTTTATAAGAAGGCAGAGGCAAGGGTTGACTTGAATGAAGGGGTTGGTGCGGTTAAGGATTTCAGTTCGTTAAGCTATAGCGAAGCTTTTGAACAAATGTTTGCTAAGGTTTCAATTGAGTACCCTTTCACACAGGAGAAAGGTATTGATTGGGATGCACTGCGTGAGAAATATGCTCCGCTTGTTCAAAAAGCAGATAATGATGAAGAATTTTATGAAATTATCCATGATTTTTTGATCGAGTTTCCGGATGGACATGTGGGGGGAGCTTTTAATGCGAAAGCTTTTTATCAAGTTATGGGAGGAGGCTTTGGGTTGGCTGTAGCCACCTTGAATGATGGGAGGGTGATTGTAACGCGCGTCTTTCCTGATTCTGCCGCAGAGAAAGCTGGCATTCAACGCGGTGCAGAGTTGATCAGCTGGGACGGAAAGCCAATTGAGGAAGCTATTTCACAAGCAGAACCATATTTCGGACCTGGTTCTACTCCCCATACCAAGAGATTAGCCCAAGAAGCTTTCTTTATGCGTGTGCCTCCAGGCACGAAAGTAGAAGTAGAATTTAAAAATCCTGATGAAGCAGCACAGCAGGTTACTATGAAAGCAGAGGCAGAGTATGACTCGTTAACGTATGTGCTTTACGGAGAAGAAACCAATGCTCTTTCTCTTCCCGTAGAGGGGAAAATACTTGAAGACTCGAATTTGGGTTACATCCGTTTAGATACCTTTTCAGATGATGAAAAATTGATGGCGCGAATTTGGGAGCGTTTTATTAAATCCCTTGAGGAAAATAAAGTGCCGGGTGTGATTATTGATTTGCGGCGAAATGGAGGAGGCAATTTGGGCTTGGCGATGAATTTTGCCGGCTTCTTTTTTGATAAAGAAATTGTCCTTTACCAGCGCTTGTACTATAACAGAATAAGCAAGACGTTTGAAGTAGAAGGGCTGCCCACGAAAGTGAAGCCTGCCCCGGATACCATTTATAAAGGGAAGGTGGCTTTACTTATTAGTCCGGATTGCGTCAGCGCTTGTGAAGGTTTTGCATATGCCTTCAGCCGCGAGAAACGCGGAACGATTATTGGTCATTATCCAACCGCCGGTGCTTTTGGCGAAGTGGGAAGAGGCCAATATAAACTGCCGGGTGACATAAAGTTGCAGTTCCCAACCGGCAGGCCGGTTAATCTCGAAGGCGAGATGATTATTGAAGGGAGTGGCGTAAAGCCGGATATTGTTGTCCCCCTTACTGAATCAGAGGCTCTTGGTGAGGAAGATGCACTCCTTGAGGCAGCCATTCAAGCTTTAACTGAATAAGTCTTCATGAAAGAGAGGGTTACTTCCCGCATTTTGTCATCTAAAATATCAAGGGCTTGCTGAGCGATTTCGGGTGGTATCTTTCCATAATAGGCATGAGCGATGCCGCCACAGATGCAGGCGATTGTGTCGGAATCTCCACCTAAGGCAACGGCAAGCCGGATTGCATCTTCGAAATCAGTTGATTCTAAGAAAGCGATAATGGCTTGAGGAACGGTATCTTGGCAGGCTCCAGAATGGTTAGTATAATTGGCATGGGTTTCAGCATAGGAGGGGGATAAGTCGTAACCAAATGTGTCCATAATATAGGTTTTAATGTCTTCTTTTGACTTTCCTTGGCGGGCGAGGAAAATAGCCGCAGCCGTTGCTTGACCCCCTTTTATACCTTCCGCATGGTTATGGGTAATTTCTGTGTAGGCTTTAGCTTTGGCAAGAACCTCTTCAAGGGTGGAATAGGCAAAACCTACAGGACTGATGCGCATGGCTGCACCATTGCCCCAGCTGTTGTAGGGCATGGGGTTGGGAGATTGTGCCCATTGATTAAACATATAGCCATAGCCTCTATCAGGATATTGGATGTAATATTCCCGCATCAAATCTTGATATGAACGATTGGACAAAATGGCATCGGCAAGGGCAATGGTTAAGACTGTATCATCGGTAAAAAAGCAGGAGGGGTGGAAAAGTGGTTCGAAATCTTTTCTGCGGATATTATTGAACTCATAGACAGAGCCAACGATATCACCAATGATTGCCCCTAACACCTTTTATTCGCCTCTTTGCATAAGGAATGAAAATAACCCTCCCCCGCCTTCAACTCCAGGAAACCAAGCTGGTTTTGATATTTTCTTTTGTAAAATGAAGAAGACAATCCATTGCATGCCAAGATCAAAAGCGATGGCATAAGGAAGATAGCTGCTGAAAGTTTCAACCAGCGAAGGATGAGGGGCAGCTTCTTGTTTAGGTATGCCAGCCAGGTAGCGTTCAAAGCGCTGCCAGTTGAGAATGGCGCTGTTGCCTTTTTCTGTGTAAACGGGAACGGAATTACTGCCCCATAATGAAATAAAGGCTGAGGCTAAGATTCCCAGCGGAATAGAATATGTAAAACTTGACAAGCTGGGTTGACTGAGCAAAATAACGCAAATTATGAAAGCGAGAATAAAAAGGGCGTAGGATATAAGTTGAAGGCGACGACGCTGGGCTATCTTTTCAATAGAAATCAATTCATCGTTGGCAAGCGTGGAGTCAATGGTGCGAAAAATCTCTTTCTCGGCTTGTTTGGACTGCTGCATAAGGCTTGTGAGGGATTTTTCGCGCTGGGGTGGCATGAGAAGAGTCTCGATAAAATATTGTTCAAAAGGGTGCAAATCTACATTGTTTGGGTGATAGGTAATGTAGTTATCTGAAGAAAGGGTGCCGAAAACAGTGCGATGTGAATGAGTTTGAAAGGTAATAAGGCCGCGGCGAGCAAAATCCATTAAGGTTGCCATAAGGACTTGCAGTATTGGGGTTTTGTTTAATCGGAGGAAGCGAGCGGCTAAAGCTGGCGGATAGGCAGGTATAGGAATTGTTGTTCTTAGTGTTTTATCGGTATCTTTGGCAATGCCAGGTTGCACTTGAAAAGGCCGTACTTTATTTATTACATAATAAGCAAATGCAGCAAAAATAATAACACCAATGAAAATGAAAAGAAGGTCAGCAACCACAACGTTCTCCTACTAATTTTTCTATCTGCTATGAAAGGTGAAAAATCTATTGTCATTAATTATTATAACATACCTTTAACATCATTTGATAGAAAAGAATGTTGGTGCTGATGCAAAGTGAAATGACTTTGATAGGTTTTGCGAGCAAGGTGGGGGTAAGATGATAGGCAGTTAGAGGAAAAAACCGCGTGATGAAGGCTAACAATAGTTCTAGAATACCCAATTTTTATCAACTGTCTTTAGAAGACAAATATAAAGAACTCAAGGAGCGCAGTCAGCTTTCTGAAGATGAGTTGGCTATACTGGCTGGCAAAAATGGATTGACCGTAGAACTAGCCCAGCACATGATTGAAAATGTGATTGGCATTTATGCTTTACCGCTGGGTGTGGCTTTGAATTTCATCATCAACGGCAAGGAAGTATTGGTGCCCATGGCAGTTGAAGAACCTTCCATTGTAGCAGGTGTTTCTTTTATGGCAAAACTTGCTCGAGAAACTGGAGGGTTTGTGGCGCATGTCTCGTCGAGTGAAATGATTGGGCAAATTCAGCTGATCCAGGTAGCTGATGTATATACAGGACGGATTAAAATTTTAGAAAATAAAGAGCGATTGCTTGAACTAATCAATGAATTAGACCCACCTCTGAGAAAAGCAGGGGGAGGAGGGCGAGATCTTGAAGTGCGGATATTGGAACATCCGACAATTGGGAAATTTCTCGTTGTGCACCTGATCATTGACGTACGTGATGCGATGGGTGCCAATGCGGTCAACACAGCTTGCGAAGCCATAGCACCGCATTTGGAAGAGATCAGCGGCGGGAAGGCTTTACTGAGAATACTATCCAACTTGGCTGTTCGAAGGATAGCAAGAGCCCGCTGCACGATCAAGAGCAGCTCACTTGCATTTGAAGGATTTAGCGGCGAAGAGGTTAGAGATGGCATTTTAGCGGCTTATGCATTTGCTACGGTTGATCCTTATCGGGCAGCGACACATAACAAAGGGATAATGAATGGAATTGATGCAGTATTGATCGCCACGGGCAATGATTGGCGGGCGGTTGAAGCTGGTGCCCATGCGTATGCGGCGCGTGATGGCAGATATACTTCCTTGAGCACTTGGGGAAAAGATGAGCAGGGAAATTTAGTCGGCACATTAGAAATGCCTTTAGCTGTGGGAGTTGTGGGAGGAGCGACGCGAGTTCACCCGGCAGCGAAGACGGCTTTGAAGCTCATGAACATAACTAGCGCGGCGGAGTTGGCAGAAATTCTTGTTTCAGTAGGGTTAGCCCAAAACTTAGCTGCTCTGCGCGCCTTAGCAAGTGAGGGCATCCAACGCGGACATTTGAGTTTGCATGCACGCCAAGTAGCAGCAGCAGCAGGTGCAAAAGGAGAAGAAATTGAAAAAATCGCTCGACAGATGGTTGCTGAAAAGAATATCCGCATTGATAGAGCGGAG
The DNA here is from genome assembly GCA_034429745.1 of Anaerolineales bacterium. Lineage (GTDB taxonomy): Bacteria > Chloroflexota > Anaerolineae > Anaerolineales > DRKV01 > JBAXBF01. Next base: position 72,009 of record DAOUFY010000123.1, on the reverse strand, counting down.
GAGCTTTTAAGACGAAACCAAGATACTTAATAAGGATTTAGGAAGGAAAAAGAGGTGCAATTTATGCAGAATGCAGATAATGAAAAGAAACCGAGTCAGCTGCTATTAAAACCAGCGCGGCAAGTGGGTATTATTGGGTATGGGTCTTATGTACCGCGTTACCGGCTGCCGGCGCGGGAAGTTGCAAGAGTATGGGCTGGCGGACAGGCAGCACTACCGGTAAACGAAAAATCGCTGCCAGGACCTGATGAGGATGTGGCTACAATGTCCATCGAAGCAGCCCGGAATGCCTTGGCGCGTGCTCAAATTGATGCAGCGGAAATACGCGCAGTCTGGGTGGGTTCTGAGTCTCATCCTTATGCAGTGAAGCCTACCGGGACAATTGTAGCCGAAGCGATCGGCGTTTCTGGTTCTACCCAAGCTGCGGATTGGGAATTTGCTTGCAAAGCCGGTACAGAGGCGCTGGTGGCTGCTATGGGGTTAGTTGGCTCTGGAATGGCAGAATATGCGTTAGCCATTGGAATGGATACTGCTCAGGGGCGTCCTGGCGACGCGTTGGAATACACAGCTGCTGCCGGCGGGGCTGCTTACATAATTGGGCCAGCAGAAAATGCTTTGGCTATTATTCAGGCTTCTTATTCTTATGTAAGTGATACGCCAGATTTTTGGCGGCGGGCTGATCAAAAATATCCTGAGCACGGAGCGCGCTTTACAGGAGAGCCAGCATATTTCGAGCATATCACGAAAGCAGCTCGAACGCTTATGGAGGGAATGGGAACCTCAGCAGCAGATTATACGTACGCGGTATTTCACCAACCGAATACAAAGTTCCCTCTCACGGTTGGAGGAATGCTTGGTTTCAGCAAGGAACAGCTGGAAGTGGGCTTGCTTTCACCTAATATCGGCAATACGTACGCTGGAGCGGCACTGATTGGGTTAACGGCTGTATTGGATGTAGCCAAGGAAGGTGATAGAATATTGGTAACATCTTTCGGCTCGGGGGCCGGCTCAGATGCTTTTGATATTGTGGTAACTTCAGCTCTAGCTGAACGACGTGATCGGGCAACAAAAACGGCGACGTATATCGCCCGCCGCAAGGAAGTAGATTACGCGATGTATGCGCGCTACCGCAACAAGATCATTTTGAAATGAAGGAGTTTTTATGACAGATGTCATTATTGCCTCTGTAGGACAAACTGCTGTAGGAGAACATTGGGAGCTATCGCTGCGCGATTTAGCTTTTCAAGCCATTGAGGCAGCTCTTAAGGATGCTTATGGATTATTCCCCCAAGCGGTTTATGTGGGAAATATGTTAGCGCCGGTCATTTCGCACCAATCTCATCTAGGGACGTTGATTGCAGATTACGCCGGGTTAGAAAATGTTGAAGCCTATACCATAGAGGCTGGTGGAGCTTCCGGCGGGGCTGCACTGCGTCAAGCTTATTTAGCTATAGCTTCAGGTGCTATTGATGTTGCTTTAGTGGTTGGAGTAGAAAAATTCACTGATCAGATCGGCAGTTCGGTTGAGTCGGCTTTAAGTGTGCCATTGGACAGCGATTACGAAGCCATACATGGGCTAACGCCAACCGCTCAAATGGCATTGCTGATGCGGCGTTATATATATGAATATGGGGTTAAGCGCGAGGATTTTGGATGTTTTCCCTTAGTGGCACATGCTAATGGAGCAGGCAATCCTAATGCAATGTACCGCAAGCCAATTAAAGCTGAAACATATCAAAAGGCTAGTATTGTGTGCGATCCATTGAATTTATTTGACGTAGCTCCGGAAGGGGATGGGGCAGCAGCGCTGGTGTTGGCGCGGCGCGATCTATTACCGCCGGCAGACTACCCCACACCTTTTGTGCGCATATCAGGATCAAGCATGGTGTGTGATACCTTAGCCCTGCATGATCGCCGCGACTTATTGGAGATGAATGCTATCCGCGTTTCAGTGCAGCAAGCCTGCCGCCAAGCCGGCATTTTGCCACAGGATGTGGATTTCTTTGAACTGAGCGACAGTGCATCAATTATGGCAGCCCTGAGTTTAGAAGCAGCAGGGTTTGCTGAGCGCGGCAAAGGACTGTCATATTGTCAGAGCGGAGCTTGTACTCTGCAAGGAGAATTACCCATTCTTACGATGGGGGGAATGAAAGCTAGGGGAAATGTTGGCGGTGCTACGGGAGTATATCAGGCAGTAGAGGCAGTATTGCAACTGCGTGGCACTGCAGGACAGAATCAAATACCTGATGCCAAATTAGGGCTTATTCAATGTTTAGGTGGAGCGGCCTCTAGTGTGGCGACTCATGTACTGGAGAGAATAACAGAATAAAAACCTCTTGTTACCGGCTTGCATACCGAACAGTTTTTATTATAGGCTTGAGGATACACCTTCAGGGAAGGGGACGTATTTGCTGCGGCTTGTTCTTGAGCAAAGAGTAGAAGCAATTGTTGGCAAGCTTGGGGAAGCCGTTTTTGAGCCTGGAACTTATTATTATGCCGGCAGCGCATTGGGAAGTGGAGGATTGTGCGGCCGGCTTTGTCATCATTTAAGCAGACATCCAAAGCCGCATTGGCATATAGATTATATTTTGCCATTCATGTGCATTCAAGGTTGGATAGTAGAGGTGGGTTCGGAGCGCAAAGAATGCTTGTGGAGTCAGGCTCTGTTAAAAGTGAGCGGTGCGTTTTGCCCCTTGCCGGGCTTTGGGGCAAGTGATTGCCGGCTGGGCTGTGTTTCTCATCTGGTGGGGTTTATACAACGCAGTTAACTTGACAGTTGAGCTAGTATATGCTAGCTCTAATTTGCCTGCTTGGTTTAAGCAAGGTATTTGCCTTGACAGACGCAACCATTGCATTTACAATTGTTGCGTATTATTGTCATTTATTGATAATGACTAACATTCTTACTTGTTGTTTGGGAGCATGTTATGGAAAAAAGCTCAATAATCATCTGGGGAAGCGGCGCGATTGGCAGAGGGTTTGTGGCAGATCTGTTCACTGCCGCTGGTTATGAAGTTGTGCTCGTAGATCAGGATGAAGGATTGGTTGAGCAGCTGCGTAAAGCCGGCCAATATTCTGTAGTGCGTGCTAGAAGTGAGTCAGAGCAGGAAGAAGCCATTGTAAAAGATTACCGCGTGTACCATACAAGTGAGATAAACGCACTGCAAGCTGAAATCAACCAATGCCGGCTGATGGCAATTGCCGTTTATCCGCAGGTTTTTGATGCCGTAGCCCGACAGATTGTACCGTTGCTCCTACGTCGTCTGGAGTTGCATCCTCACTCACCTTTGGATATATTATTATGCGTAAATTTAACGCAAGCAGCAGAAAAGTTTCGCCAATCCATTCGCCGCGCCTGCCCAATGGAAAAAGTGGATGAGCTATTGGCATATACCGGCATCGTGGAGACATTGGTCATCCGCATTTGTCCGCAGCTTGGGGCAGAAATTCGCCAGCGAGAACCTCTGAAAGTGTTGACAAATGGGTATCCGACGCTGCACGTTGACAGGAAAGCGTTCAAAGGTGAACTTCCGTTGCTTTCTTCGATTCGTTTTGTGGATGACATGCGGGCGGAAGAGATGCGAAAGATCTATACTTATAATATGGCACAGGCAACTTTGGCGTATCACGGAGCTTTAAGGGGTTATGAAATAATTGTGGATTGCATTGCTGACGAAAAAGTACGCCTTGAAGCTGAAGGCGCTTTGAAAGAAGTTGGGGATGCTCTTGCCGCGGAGTTTGGGTTCAGCGAGCAGGAGATGCAAGAGTGGAACGATAGCGTCATGGAACAAACTGCCAACCCAGCTTTAGGAGATACGGTACAGCGCATGGGGGCTGACCCGCTCCGCAAGTTAAATCGCAATGATCGCTTGGTTGGGGCTGCGCTGCTATGTATTCAGCACGGCGTTCGTCCGCATTACTTAATGAGAGCGATTGCTGCCGGTTTGTTATATCAGCCCGCTGAAGACACTGCGGCTCAGCAAATACAAGGTATATTAAGAAAATTAGAGTTGAGAGAGGCAATAAAAGAGATTTGCGGATTGAGCGAAAATGAAAAGGACTTGATTGACGGCATCATGTCAGCTTATTATCGCCTGCCACTGGAAGTTGAATGGCAGCGGCGCGCAAAACAAGCGTTTGAGTTGGGCTATGAGTATGAGAAAAAATATCATGGCTGCGGACAATGCGTGCTGGCAGCTTTAGGAGATGTGTTGGGCATTCAAGAACTTTCTGTATTCAATGCGGCAACGACACTATCAGGTGGTTTGGGGCTTTACGGCAATGCCACTTGTTCAGCTTTGAGCGGCAGTGCATTAATGATTGGCTTGCTGTATCCCAGAACGCGGGAGAATTTTAGCGGGGCAAGAGAAAACAAGTACACCTCTTTTTGTTTAACCCAACGTTTAATTGAGCGGTTCAATGCATATTACGGTTCATGCATATGCCATGATATTCATACCAGAAGAATGGGGCGTGCTTTTGATTTGCGTCAGAAGGCGGAGCGAGAGGCATTTGAGGAAGCCGGAGCGCATGATGATCAGTGTACAAGCACCGTTGGTCTAGCGGCACAATGGGCGGTTGAAATTATTGGGGAACAGAAAATAGAAGAAGCGCTGAAGGAAAAAGGTATGGTATAATAACTCTTATGCGAGTCAGCATCCAGGAAGAAAAGCCGCCAACGTCAAGCCATGCACAACGGAAGGTGGCTTTTTTTGGTTATGGGGCAGCTGTCTTTTTCTTTTGGGCTTCTCTTTATGTTTATGTTCCAACGTTGCCCTTGTATATTCAAGCAAAAACTAACACGTTAGCTTATGTGGGCACTGTGCTTTCCATGTATGGCTTGTGGCAGGCAATATTACGGCTTCCGCTTGGAGTTGCAGCCGATCTCTTAGGAAAGCGCAAACTTTTTATTTTGTTATGTTTTGCCTTTTCTGCTGTCGGAGCGCTATGGATGAGTGCAGCGAGTGATGTGCAAGGCTTAATTCTTGGGCGCGGGATTACTGGTCTGGCGGCCGCCGGCTGGGTGCCTCTAACAGTTGTGTTCAGCAGCTTATTTTTGCCTCAAGAAGCGGTTCGGGCTAGTGCAATTTTATCGTTTATTAATGCCATTAGCCGGATGAGTGCCACCAGCGTTACGTGGTTAATAAACGATTGGAGCGGAGACTACAATGCTGCTTTTTATGCGGCAGCCGGGCTGGCATTGGTAGGATTGATTATTGTCATCCCTTTGCAGGAGAAATTTGATTCAGCGGTCCAAATAACAAGAGAAAGTCCAGCTAAAGGAAAAGACTTATTAGGCGTAATGATTCGCTTGAACGTTATTATACCTTCCCTGCTTGGGGCATTAAACCAATATGCCATATTTGCTTCCAGTTTTGGCTTTTTCCCAATTCTTGCAAAACAATTCGGTGCGAATAACTTAGTACAATCTGTGTTCAGCAGTGTATGCTTATTAATGATAATGTTAGGTGCATTGGCTACCTCAAGACTTGTTCACAGAATAAACGCCACGCGATTAACATTTATCAGCTTTACTTTATTGGGAATGGGGCTTTTATTGGGAGCATTAGCCAAAGGGCTTGAGATGCTAATGATGGCACAATTGTTAACTGGCTTGGGCAGTGGGATTGGATATTCGGTACTGATGGGTTTAAGCATTCAGCGAGTTGATGAAAGTGAGCGCAATACGGCTATGGGGGTTTTTCAGTCACTTTATGGATTAGGGATGTTTGGTGGACCTTGGGTAAGCGGAATACTTGCCGATATGATGGGGATAGAACCCATGCTGATAATTACGAGCTTAGCCATTGTATGCTTTGGGATTGGAGGCACGATCATTTTGCAGCGCGTGTTTGTGCAGCAAAGGGAAGAACTGCTTAGCGCGGTAGAGTAAATATCATGGTATTGCTATGCGATGATTAACAACAACGGAGCAAGAATATGACACAACAATCTTATCTTTGGGAAAACGATCAACACATTGAGGTGAAGTATAAGCAGCGCTTGACGCGGCTTGCCAAAGCTTGTGAAGCTCATCAGTATGATGGGGTGGTTTTCAACGCTGGCTTAAGTCTTTACTATTATTTTGGTTTATCGTTCCATCTTTCTGAACGACCGATCACAGCGCTGATCAGTGCTGCTGGAAAAATTGTTTGGGTGCTGCCGCAGTTTGAAGCGATTCAGCTGGAAAAATGGGATCAATGCAGTGAAAAATTTTGCTACGCTGAAGATCCACAGACATGGCAGGTAGCTTTTACCGCAGGCTGGCGAGCCTTAGGTGTCTCTGATAGAGCGGTGATAGGGTTTGAAGTAGAGCAGATGCGCATGCTGGAATACCGCTTTTTGCAAATGGCAGCTCCGCAAGCCAAGTTTGTTGAGGCGGATAGATGGATTGCCTTACAGCGGGCTTGCAAAGATGAGGGCGAGCTGGAACTGCATCGCCGGGCAGTACAGATTGCGGAGCAAGGATTCTTAGCGACGATACCTTTTATTCGGTTGGGAATGACTGAGAAAGAATTAGCCGGAGAATTGGTATCTCAATTATATCGGCATGGGGCAGATGCAGCGTTGCCTTTTTATCCGATTGTATCCTTTGGGGAAAACACAGCCAATCCGCATGCTGTACCAAGCGAGAGAAAGCTGGCAGTTGATGAATTAATCCTCATTGATTGGGGAGCTTCTTTTCAGGGATACGCGGCGGATCTAACGCGGGTGCTTGTGGCTGGCAAACCTGCAGCAAAGTGGGAGAAGGTAGCAGCCATTGTACGTCAAGCCAATGAAGCGGCGCGAGCTAAAGCAGCGGTAGGTGTACCTGCACGGCAAGTTGATGAAGCTGCACGCAGTCTTATTGCTCAACATGGCTATGGGGAGTATTTCACCCATCGAGTTGGACATGGGTTGGGGTTAGCGGTGCATGAAATGCCGTATTTGCGTAATGATAATGATGAACTTTTACAGGCAGGAATGGTTTTTACAATTGAACCAGGCATATATTTGCCCGGTGAAGGGGGAATACGCATTGAAGATGATTGCACTGCAACACCGCAGGGGCTAGTAACTTTATCCAGCTTGGGGCACGAGTTACTTTCAGTGTTATGAATCGCAACTTGATCTTGATTGCGCTTTCGCTTTTTATTTGGGGAGTCGGCGAAAGCATGTTTTACGATTTTCGACCCTTGTATCTTCAAGCGCTTGGGGCAGACCCAATTGCGATTGGGAGTATATTAGGTATTGTTGGCGCAGCGATGGCGCTTTCTCATATACCGGCTGGTTATTTATCTGATCGGATTGGACCGCTGCCTTTAATTCGCGCTTCATGGATTCTTGGATTGGTTTCGGGATTGATGATGGCGGTGGCAACCGAGATACATTTCTTTTCACTGGGGGCTGTCATTTACGGTTTCACTTTTTTTGTTTCTAGCCCATTAAATAGCTATATCACTGCTGTGAGGGGTAAGCTATCGGTGGGGCGAACATTCACACTCATTTCGGCATTTTTCAGTTTGGGTGGAATACTTGGTCCATGGCTGGGGGGAATGGTTGCAGAACACTGGGGGCTAAGGAGTGTATTATTTTTTGCCTGCGGGTTATTTGTGCTTTCGACCCTTGTGATCTTTTTCATCCAACCACAGCAGGTAAATCATACAGCGAGAACAGAAACTCTGAGAGGGTCAATGAGGGAAGTGTTTTCCCCACAGTTCACCCTTTATTTAGTGATTGTGTTTATTGTATTTTTTATTATGTTTTTACCCCAACCGCTTTCACCAAACTTTTTACAGAATCAGCGTGGGATGAAGCTAAGTGAGATTGGGCAATTCCTCTCCTTTGCGGGAATGGGGGTGGTATTTTTCAATCTTGTATTGGGACATTTGCCATTGCGGTGGGGCTATCTGGCGGCGCAAGTGGTTATGCTGGTATTCTCCTTGTGCTTATGGCAAGGAGAAGGTTATCTATGGTTAGGGCTAGGGTATTTTTGCATGGGTAGCTTTCGGACAGCGCGTTCGCTTGCGGCATCTCAGGCTAAGGAATTTCTGCCTGATCACCGACTTGGCATTGGCTATGGAGCAGTAGAGAGTTTAGATGGCTTGGCTATGATGCTAGCTCCGCTGTTAGCTGGCTGGCTATATTCTATACATCCAGAGTGGATTTATCAGTGGAGTTTGGCAGGAGGGAGTGCAGTTCTTGTGCTGACTCTGTTCACTTTGACATTGCTTGAGCGAAAACAAGACGCTGCCCGTGCAGTGTTAAGTTCTAAATAGTCGTCAAAATAGCTGCCGTTGAGAGCTATTTTAATTTTTCACAAGCGTTACGATCACCATTCCCATCTAGTTTAAAGATGTCTCCATAATTTGGGAAGCAATAATCGAAACAAGCTTGTGCACTGGCGTGGGAGGAGAAATCGCGGCAGTCCAAATCCGACCCGGTGCAGTTACAGGGAGCATTGCCGCTTCTTTGAGGCTGAGCAGGGGCAGGTGGAGTTGGATTGACTGGCACACTGCCAGAAGGGCTGTCATTTGGATTGCTCGAAGAGGCATCTGAACCCCATAACCCTCTGCCGGCTGCTTGAGCGGCGCGTTGAGCAGCAAGGAAGGCTTCAGCACAGGCGACATCTGGAGGATAAGTTACGGCATAGGCATAACCTTGTTTGACAAGCTCGTAATTCACAAAAATGCCATCTGCAATAACATATCGCAAAAGACGCCCGTATTTATCCGTTTGAGAGACATCTCGGATTAGATAAACCTCTTTTCCACTGACCAATTCTTTATTTTTTGCAGCGGCTTCTTTACCGAAAGGTTCAACGGGACGGTTGGGGTGAACTGATTCTGGTGTATCTATGCCAATGTAGCGAACACGATAGTTTTTGCCCTTATAGGTAATCTCAATCGTGTCGCCGTCAATAACTTTTGAGACACGCGCTTTTATAACGCTTGATGAGCGCGGTAAGCATGTAATAGCATTCGGCGGGTTTGTCGGTACAGCTGCTGGAGATTCTAAAGCAAGCCCACGATCAAGAGGATAAAACCAACTTCCAACACACAATAACAAGAGGATGAGAGTTCTCATCTTTCACCTTCCCAAAATTATTGCAAGCTTGAGAGTCAGTTTATACCTATTGGGCGCTAAGCTGATCCACCTTTTCCATGAAAGTTTTTAATAAGCTGCTGCCTTCGTCGCGGTCCTTTGTAGCCTGTTCAAGCTTGGCTTGCTCGAAAGAGGTGATGTATTCAGTGAGCTGTTGAACAGCACTGTCTAGTTTTTGAGCGGCATCCAACAGCGTTTGATGGGCTTCTTGATATTTTGGCGGAGCAGATAATTGGCGCAAGGCGTTGCTGGTTTGAGTAACCATACCTGTAGCAGCAGCGAAGTCATTTTTCCATTGATCGTCTTTAAGTTTGTTGGGGTCACTGCTGGCTGCGGTGAGCAGTTCTTGAATTTTGCTCATCGCTTGAGCATACTGGGGTACTTGTTGTTTAACAGTGTTAACGTAGGTGGTTTCGTCAGCTGGAGCTGCAGCTTGGGGAGTACCTTGGGCTTCAGCTGGAGCAGGCTGGCTTTCTCCGCTTGCTGCGGCTTGGGTAAGGACGATTTGAGCTTGAACTGTGGCAGGAATATCAATGCTGACAGCCGCGGTTTGGGTAAGCCCTATTTCGATATCTTTTGCCATTTGGGTTTCGCGAATTTCGGGGTTGATTAACCCGGCAATGTTATCTTTTTGAGTCCAGCCAATGACGGCACATAATATCATGCCGATGAGCACAACTAGAATAACGGCAATAATGATGATGCGTTGCTGCGATGATTTATTGGCTGCAGGTGCACCGGCGGTTCTGGGTGGGCGCGAGGGCGGAGGATAGGGAGGCCGGACAGCTTGGCCCCCTGGTCTTATGGGGGGAGGAGCACCAGGAGGAAGTGGTCTTTCAGGATAGACATACTCCTCGCGGTGTTGCATGGGTGGGGGCGGGTAGCCGCCCGCTGTGGCCGGTGGCTGGGGGTAGCCGCTTTGCGCCGCCGGGTACGGAGGCTGAGCAGGTGCAGGTTGCGGTGGGATTGCTTGAGGTGATGGAGGATACGCTTCGCGTGGCTGTCTTACTCCTTCAACACCTTGCGGTGGTGTGGGATATGAGGGGGGATAAGCCGGCGGTATTCCTGTTTCTCGACGCGGAACACCTGCTGCAGGGCCGGAGGGAGGAGGACTAACGGATTCTGCTTGGGCCGGCAGCGGTGTGCCACAATAACCACAAAACTTTGAAGTGTCTGGATTTTCCTTACCACAGTTCAGACATTTTTTCATGATGGTTGTCCTTTTTTATTTATTCCAATAGTGAAGCCGATTATAATCTATTTTTGGCAAGTGAGCAATTGCTTGGCAGAATTTATTTTTTAATGTGCAACGTTTTTATGACAAGAGGGTTTAAAGAAGTGATGAACGGAACAAATTATAACCACCCTTTACGTTTATTGAAATGGAAAGGCGATTTGAGCAAAGTCGCTTTTCAGGGAGAACAAGTCTCTCGTGTCTTGTTGGAATTGGATCAGCCTGTTTATGTGCTTGATGACCACGACCGCTTAGGTTACACGATTGAAGGCAGCATTAGCAAAGCTGATAACCTTGCGATAGAAGAAGGAGAAAGGCAGCTAGCGGCATATTTACCACCATTGTCGCTCCAGCAGCTAGGAGATGAAACCTTTTGCAGAACTTACGGCTGTCGATATGCTTACTATGGAGGAGCAATGGCAAATGCCATCAGCTCAGAGGAGATGGTTATCGCATTAGGAAAGGCTGGCTTAATGGGTTCATTTGGAGCTGCTGGACTGTCGCTTTCAAGGATTGAAAAGGCAATCCAAACCATAAAAGCGGCACTTCCCAATGGCCCATATTTGTTTAATTTGATCAATAGCCCAAATGAGCCGGCAATGGAGCAAAATACAGTCGAGCTGTATTTAAAGCATGAAATTCGGGCTATAGAAGCTTCTGCTTATTTAGGGTTAACCCTACCTTTAGTGCAGTATAGAGTCTGTGGTTTGGTGGTAGATGAGCAAGGTAAGCCGCAGCCAAGAAACCGAATCATAGCGAAGGTATCCCGCAAGGAGGTAGCGAAGCATTTTCTGCTTCCGCCGGCGGCAGATATGGTGCAGCAGCTGCTAGCTGCCGGAAAGATTACCGCCCAACAGGCTGCACTAGCTGAAGCTGTTCCCATGGCAGATGACATTACCGTAGAAGCCGATTCCGGCGGACATACGGATAACCGTCCTTTAGTGCTGGCTTTGCCTGCTATCATCGCTTTGCGAGATGAAATACAAGCGGAAAAGAAGTATGCACAAGCGGTTCGCGTTGGTGGTGGGGGAGGAATTGGCACTCCTGCCGCTGCTTATGCTGCATTGCAATTAGGAGCTGCATATCTCGTAAGCGGCTCGGTGAATCAATCCTGTGTAGAGAGCGGTACAAGTGAGCATGTGAAAAAGCTGCTCAGTCAAATGGAAATGACCGATGTTGCTATGGCGCCTGCAGCGGATATGTTTGAAATGGGTGTGAAGGTGCAGGTGCTGAAAAGAGGAACAATGTTTGCCATGCGAGCTCTAAAACTATATGAGCTCTATGTGCGCTATGGCTCTTTGGAAGAAATTCCAGCCGAAGAGCGAGAGAAGATAGAAAAGCAAATTTTTAAACGCAGTCTTGAGGAAATATGGGAGGAGACTCAGCGCTTCTTCAGTCAACGAGATGCAAGCCAAATAGAGCGGGCAAAACGAGACCCGAAGCAAAAAATGGCGTTGGTGTTTCGCTGGTATCTTGGCTTATCTTCCCATTGGGCAGTGCTTGGCGAGAAAGGACGTGAGGTTGATTACCAAATATGGTGCGGTCCGAGTCTAGGAGCTTTCAATGAGTGGGTGCGAGGCAGCTATTTGGCAGAACCTGCGCAACGACATGTGGCGGATGTAGCCTTGCATTTGCTGAGCGGTGCTGCTTATCTACGGAGGCTGCATACCTTAATGGATTATGGTATCCCTGTGCCGGCGGCTTGGTTTAATGCCTACCGGCCGTATTCCCCTCTGGTTCAATAACGGCGGTTTCTTTTAAGCAAGCTAACGTGAGTATATAGACTTGGGAGCGTTGAATCCAAAGCTGCCAAGTTTTTTCTTTGCTTTTTGGCTGTGCAACCTCTGCCGGGTACCAAATGCCGAACTGCGTTTGCTCGAGATTTATTGCAGAGAGATTGATTTCAACTTGACGTGTGTCCCATTTCAAGCCTTGCCGCAGAGCTTTGAGGACAGCTTCTTTTGCGCTCCAAATTGCGGTTACAAGATCTGCGCGCAATGGTTCAGGGGCTTGTGCACATTGGGCGATTTCAAATGGTGTAAAATAATCTTCAATAAAGTATTGAGGGTGAGGGGCAATGAGTTCAATATCTGCTCCAATGTGTTGAGTTGTAAGGGGAGTCCAAGCACAGAAAGCCGCACCACTGCTGTGGCTGATGGATAAACAACCATTCATTACGGTTTGGTCTGGTAGAAGGATGCAAGGGGCTCCTTGAGGGTCATTAGCAATTGTCAGTTGGTGAATGGGGCAGCTTGACGCAAGGTGCGGGAATTCAAGCAGCAGTTTTTTAGCCGTGAAGCGACCTAACAGCCAATCACGCTGCCGCTTGGGGAAACGCAGCCCTGCTAGAAATAGCTTTTCTTGTTCCGAAAGATAATTTTCATACGCTAGCCATGTTTCTTTGTCTTGTTCTGAAGGGGCATTGAGGAATATGCCATAAATAGATTCTTGTTCAAAAATAAAGGTATCCATAAGAGAGATCGAGGCAAAGGTTGAATGATACGGAGAAGAGGTAAGGGCGGATTTGATATCCGCCCTTACGATTTTATATGATAACCTTCTTTATGGGAAGGATGGGAAAAGCCTTTGAGTTTTATTCCATTAACTTCCTTAAGGGAAGGATGAGATCAGAGTCAACCGACATCTCGGTGGCGATGGTGCGGTACCCTTTCATCTCAACGAGTAAATTACCTTCTGCATCAATGGCTTGGGCGTCAAAGGTATAAGAATCGCCATTTATTTGGGGAAATACTTGGGCAAAAATGGCTTTTCCATTTAGCTTATTGGTGTAGATAGTGAGTTGATCAATAGCGTTCGGCAAAGCTAAGATGCCTCTAAGCCCAATTTCCCAAACACCGGCCGTTTGCAGGCAGAGCTCGATTAAGTAGGGGATGGGGTTTTTAGTGTAATCAAGCACTTGCTGATGCATTTTACCGATGATATGCCCATTGTTGCGTTGTACGGCTTCTAGTACTTGGAAAGCTGGACCATGGAAATATATGCGGTAAATATCATCTGAACTTACCGTATAAGCTCCATTCCAATGCGGCGGTTGAGTTTTGACAGGCTGCAGAGCTTCTTTGGTGGGAGTGAGGAAAACCTTGCCTTTGAAATGCAAGCGATGGTCAACTTCACCATTGGGGCGGACGCGAGTTGACTCTAATGTAGCATAAGCAATCAACCCCTTTTCTTCCAGTAGAGCTTTTGCTTTCCAAAGAATGCGACGCGGTGCATTGTGATAAAACTTGAATGGGACAAGGAATTGAATATCTTCAAGGTGCTGTGCTAGGAAACTGCCTTTCTGAGAAGCAAGCGTTGAGGCAATGTGGCGGGCTGCAATGCGAAAGCCTTCAATACCGATGACGCCCGGTAAAACGGGAATACCTCGAATGGCATGATCGCGCAACATGGGATATTCTTGAGGATCAAGCTCGGCTTCTAAGTAGATGCCATCTTGAGGAGTGAAGCTGTTCAGACGGGTGATCATCTCATAAATAGGCTTGCCTTCAGTGAGGGCAGTATTTGCTTTTTCAAGATCCAAGCCATATGCTTCATCGGCTTGTTGTTCAAGAATGCCTAAGCTGCCGCTATAAACGACTTCGCTATGCGGGCAGCCGCTCAGCAGCTCTTGGCGCAACAAGGGAGCAGCAGCGTTAGGAGACATCATCTCGATGCCGGCGCGGCGCATCAATTCAGGGATAACACCGCGGCTTGCCATGCCAACCTCTGCCCAAGCGCCCCAATCAATGCAGACTGCCTGAATGTTATGAGTCTTTCTGATAGCTGAACAGAGCTTGCTCAGCAGATCATTGGCGGCACTGTAATCTGTTTGTCCGCTGTTGCCAAAGCGGCCAGCTACCGATCCGAAGGCGATCATCACTTTAGGCAGTGCTTGGTGCTTCAGCAAAGCTGAGTAAAGGTTGAAGAAACCGCCGGCTTTGATGGCAACAATTTGATGAAATTCTTCGGTTGGTTTGGTCTCTAAACTGCGGCTGCGTTCAACACCAGCTGCATGAATGAGTACATCAACTCGAGCGGCTTGAGACAATACTTGCTGTACAGTTTGTTCTACTGATTCACTCTGGCTTACATCACAAACCAAGTGGGTTACTTGGGAGCCGGCTTGAGTGAGTGCTTCCACAGCAGCTTGGGCAGCAGCTTTGCGTTCGAGTACATCAATTTGCCTTTCAATTTCGGCCGGCTTTACTTTAACACCGCTTTCTTTTGCTCGCTGGAGCAAAGTTTGTTTCAAGGCATTTCTGCCGATTTGTTTGAAGAGAATAAGATCTGGGTCATCTTCTTGGAGGGGTGTGCGGCTCAGTAGGAAGAAATGAGCTTGGACTGTTTTTGCTAAATCTAGCAGAATTGGGACGGTGATACCTCCACTGCCGCCGCTTACTAAAACAACGGGGGTCTGATCTGCCAGACTCAAGGAAACAGTTGATTCTGAGCTTGGCAGGGGCTGTTCGTGAAGAGTAATGCCGAAGCGCATGTTGTTTTTCCACCCTACTTCGATCACAGCATTATCTTGAAGAGTTTCGGCAATAAGCTTTTCAGCGATGAAGTTAGAACTTTCGTTGGGCGAAAAGTCTATTACCTTAACGAACCAGCCTTGGCGTTCACGAGCAATGGCTTTAGCTAAACCAACCACGGCTCCGCCTAAGGGCGAGCGGGCACCTTCGACATCATATCCAAAAGCACCACCCATAGCCGTAGCGCAAACAAGGAAGGGTTGATGCGCTGCATTAGGTTGGTAAGGGATAGCACGCAATATGGCTTCGAGAGTATAGAGAC
Organism: Anaerolineales bacterium; assembly: GCA_034429745.1. Classification (GTDB taxonomy): domain Bacteria; phylum Chloroflexota; class Anaerolineae; order Anaerolineales; family DRKV01; genus JBAXBF01. Next base: position 56,897 of record DAOUFY010000123.1, on the reverse strand, counting down.
GATGGTCAAGTTCAGTTTGCCAGGCAAGATAATCCATTTCCCCAAGGGGTGGTTCTGTATCTAAAGCAGCTAGGAAAAACACACCTTGCAGTTCACCTTCTTGAGAGAAGGCTTGAATTTGAGTTTGGATTTCCTGAGGATCATCAGTCTGGATGGAAAGCAGCTTAACTTTGCGGTTGCGCAATTTGCGCAGCAAGGCTTCAGCGGCTTTATGCTTGCTGCCAACAAACACGATACGGCTTTCGGCATTGAGAGCAATGTTGGTTGGGAGGCATAGGTCTAAGCGAGGGCGCAGACTAGGCAAAGGAATGCGGCGCTTGATTTCTGGTTTTGCCTCCTCAATCTTTTCACTTTCATGGCTAATCTCGATCTGCGGAGATTGCTCTGCAGGAGGTTGCTGTGCTTGACTAGCAGCTTTGAAAATTGGTGCAAGCAGTGAAATCCTCTTTTCTTCACTTACTTGGGGGAGTTTGCTTGCCGGCTCAAATAGTTCTTTATATGCTGACAGGCTGAGGGGGTCTGAGCCGTTTACTAGGGCGCGTTGAACGTGTTGAGCTACTTCAGCTAAGGTTGTTGGGTCAGCATGTTCAATTGGACTAGTTGCTGCCGGACTCTGCGGTGTTGGTTGTTGGGTTATCTCGGACTGATCAGCACTAGGGATAGACTCACTGTGAGCTAAGAAAGCATCTGCTGTTGGCGGTACGTCTAATGCCCAAGCCTTTGGAACCTGACCATATTGCCATTCAGAATCTGCAGGAGGTTGAGGAGGGACGCCTTCATTTTTGATCCGCAAAGTATGTTGAACAACCTCTAATGTCGGGTTGGGGTAACCAGAGATGTTGGATAGCCACTTCTGGTAGCGAGGATGGTCAATACGCTGCCCGGCGGTGCCAACTTTCCGCATCAAGGACATGGCGATCTGAGAACCGAAACCTGCTCCAAGCCGTAAGGCGTAGTGAACATCAGCTTTGCCGCCACGCGAGAGGTTGAGGTTGCCCAATTCCGGATCGGGTTCAAAGCCATCATTGATATGAGCAATCGGAGGAACGATTTGGTATTCCAGAGCTTTTGTGGCAAGCACGTCCTCGATGCCGACGCCCATAGCATGACCAGTGTAACCTTTGGTATTGGCGATCATCACTTTATCCGCTTGGTCTCCAAAGGTGTAGCGCAGGGCACGGATCTCAGCTGAAGCACTGCCGCCGCGAGCCGGGGTGTAAGTTTCATGTGAGATGAATACTGTATGAGGGGCAATCTCAGAACGCTTAATGCCGTAGCGAGTTTCTGCTTCGCTCAGTACTCGGTCCATTACCTGACTTACATGGTCTATGTTTAAGCGTGTTCCATGGAAGGCACTGTTAGCTATGACGGAGGCAAGAATTTCGCAGATGGGTGTCATACCGCGTTCAACAAGGGCTTCTTGAGCTTCTACGACAAGGGCAGCTGCGCCCATTCCCATAAGCATTCCGTTACGACGCCGATCAAAGGGTAGGGCAGCAAGGCGCAAATTACCTTCCGTGGTTGCTGCGCCGCTGGCGAACATCCCGCCGCTGATCCAAGGAGCAATACTGCCGCTTGTTGGATCGTCGCCGGCGATGACAATAACGCGGCGGCAGCGTCCGGCGCGGATCCAATCTTCTGCTATAGCCAAGGCATGAGTTGTTGTAGCACAAGCAGCGTTGACCGCAGTGTTTGGACCGCGCGCCCCAATGTATTCAGCAAATTGGGAATGTCCCATCGTCAGCACACGAAAGATGAAGTTACGGTTAAATTGATAGGGATGAGCTTTCGATTGCTCTTCCAATTCCGCTAAGCGATTGAGCAGATTTTCACGCAAAGCTTGATTATCATTAGGTATAAGATCAAGCAAGCTGCTTATTTCTGAGATTTGGGCCTGAATTTGCTGGGCGGTGTAGTAGCGTTCAAGCTCTTCTGCCATACCACCTAAGCCGGGGAAGGCGGAAGCAAAGATTACGCCGGTTTCGTCAGCTAAAGCCGGAGGGAGCATCCAACGGTCAGGCAAATAAGTGCCTTTGCTGGTTTTACGGAAATTCATTATTAGTGGAATGCCTGCGTCGCGCAGCGCCTCAATTCCGGCAGCGATAGCGAGCTGAGTGGTTATATCGAGGGCATCTACTCTCTCCTGAGGTATGCCAAACTCCTGATGCAAATCAAAAGCACCGCGTTGACCGGCTAGCTTTATTACTTGATTGGTTGATTCTATAGGTACCATCACCGCACCACTTTCGCTTTTTTCTAAACGAGTAATACGCAGAGAGACCATCTCACGCCGAATCTCTTCAGGAAGTGGATCAATGCGCATTTCACCATTGAGCAGCCGTTGAATATTGTCATCTTCGAAAACGTGGTGAGCTTTACCGGGTAAACCTAGTCCTGCACCACTGATGACCACGGAACCGCTTAACGGAAGACGGCCATTCCATTTAGGAAAGCTAGTGTATTTGATTGAAGTATTCTTGGGGATGGAGGGCATCTGCGTTGATTGGATTGTTGTTCCTGCTGTTTGACGAGGCAAACCGCAAGCATATAAGCCACATAACCCTTCATTGAAGCTGGCAATTCCGCCCTTGCGTGGGTGGTTAGTGGAAAAAATATACACATCGTTTTTGTCTTTAAGGATTTCTAAAGCCAAAGTACTGAGGACGCGTTTGGGACCAACTTCCACAAATATGCGAGCTCCATGATTGTATAGCGTATTGATGCCGCGAATGAATTGAACTGGTGATGCAATCTGCTGACAGAGCAAGTCTGTTATTTCCTCAACTGTGTTGGGGTATAGATCACCAGTAACGTTAGCTGCAATAGGCAGCTTGGGGGGGTGAATGTGCATGCGCTGAATGACTTTGCGCAACGGTTCGCTGGCTGGTGCAACAATTTTACTGTGAAAAGCGTGAGATACTGATAGTTTGACTGCTTGGTAGCCGGCAGCTTGAAAAGCTTCGATTGCTGAAGCAACTGCAGCGGTTTCCCCGGCAATCACGGACTGGGAAGGACTATTAATATTAGCGATAACGATATAGCCGTCAATTTGCTTGAGTGTTGATTCGACTACTTCTAGAGGGGCAGAAATAGCTGCCATGGTGCCGTTATCCGCAACAGTAACTTTGCTCATCTCACGGCCGCGCGCACTGACAACTTCAAGCGCTTCTGCAAAGCTGAGCACTCCTGCTGCGACTAAGGCAGCATATTCACCAAGACTGTGTCCAATCACAAGATCGGGATGAATATTGTATTCTCCCAGCAGACGCATCAAAGCGACATTTGCGGTAAGTACAGCCGGCTGGGTAATGATGGTGTTTTTCAATTCGGCTTCAGCGGCTTTAATAGCTTCTTCGGTATTTTCACAAAAAATGTAGTCGGTAAGCGGTTTGCCAAGAAGGGGTGTCATAACGGCATCTGCTTCGGCGTAAGTATCTCTTACCGAAGAAGAAACATCAAATAAGTCGCGCAGCATATTGGCATATTGAGAACCTTGACCGGGGAAAAGGAAAGCTACTTTGTGGTCTTTATTAGAACCGCTGAAGCGATAAATGCCTTGCCCGGTTAAATTTTGCCAAAGCGATGGGTTTTCAAAAGCCGAAAGAGCTTTTTCAGCGCGTTTTATAAGTTCTTCAGCGCTGCCATAGTCTATAGCTAATCGTTCGGGTTGAGAAAGTTCATGAGTGGAAAGTGGAGCTTGATTTGGCAAAATCCCATTGCGGGTTGCATTAATTGCTTGTTCGCACTGCTGCTGTAGAGATTGGGGATCGGTTGCACTGAGGAAGAGAATTCCGCGCAATCCACGCTGTCTGGGCTGGGCTGACGCCTGAGGTGCAGAAGGAGGCAAGGTAGCCTTTTCAACGGATATGGCTGCAGCTGCTGTTGGTTGAGGTGCTTGGGCAGGTGAACTGCCTGAGAGGGCTTCTTGCATAAATTGGATGACTTTGGCGAGGGTGTTGTAATCAGCGAGGCGCAGATCTTCGCGGCGGGGGATGCCGAAATGCTGGCGGATGGTGGCGAAGAGTTCAGCTTGCTTGACGGTATCAATACCGAGGTCAGCTTCGAGGTCGAGGTCTAGGTCGAGCATATCCTCAGGATAGCCGGTTTTTTCAGCGACGAGCTTGAGGACAGTGGCTTGAATATCAGCATTAGCAGGCTGAGGTGCTGGGGAGGGAGAAGCTTGCTGAGCTGCCTGCGGTGCTGGTGAAGGTTGAGGTGCTTGGGCAGGTGAACTGCCTGAGAGGGCTTCTTGCATGAATTGGATGACTTTGGCGAGGGTGTTGTAGTCAGCGAGGCGCAGGTCTTCGCGGCGAGGGATGCCAAAGTGCTGGCGGATGGTAGCGAAGAGTTCAGCTTGCTTGACGGTGTCAATGCCGAGGTCAGCTTCAAGGTCGAGGTCTAAGTCGAGCATATCCTCAGGGTAGCCGGTTTTTTCAGCGACGAGTTTGAGGACAGTGGCTTGAATATCAGCATTGGCAGGCTGAGGTGCTGGTGAGGGAGAAGCCGACTGAGCTGTCTGCGGTGCTGTTGTTGGTTGAGGTGCTTGGGCAGGTGAACTGCCTGAGAGAGCTTCTTGCATGAATTGGATGACTTTAGCGAGGGTATTGTAGTCAGCGAGGCGCAGGTCTTCGCGGCGGGGGATGCCGAAATGCTGGCGGATGGTGGCGAAGAGTTCAGCTTGCTTGACGGTATCAATACCGAGGTCAGCTTCGAGGTCGAGGTCTAGGTCGAGCATATCCTCAGGGTAGCCGGTTTTTTCAGCGACGAGTTTGAGGACAGTGGCTTGAATATCAGCATTAGCAGGCTGAGGTGCTGGTGAGGGAGAAGCTGACTGTACTTGTGTTGCAGGTATTGATTGAGGGATCGTTTGCGCATTAACGTGGGCAGGGGAAGCTGATTGAATAGGAGCAACAGACAATGCAACGCCGCTGTAAGAAGAGGAACCCTTTAAGGCATAGCCGGGCAGATATTCTTCCACGACAAGATGGAAGTTTGTACCACCAAACCCAAATGAACTTATGCCGGCACGGCGGATATCTGCTTTAGGTTGATCCCAATCTTTTACTGTGGTCAGCACATAGAAAGGAAGACGGTCAAAGTCTAAATTAGGATTTGGACGATGGAAGTTAGCGTTGGGGAGGAGTTTTTTATGATAAAGGGAAAGCACGGTTTTTAACAAGCCAGCTGCTCCAGCTGCGCTTTTAAGATGGCCTATGTTTGATTTTACTGAACCTAAAGCTATCGAGGCGGTTGGCAGATTGAAGGGTGAGAACACCGTATTCAATGTGTTCACTTCAACCACATCACCTACTCGAGTTGATGTGCCATGACCTTCGATGAGAGTTGCAGTACTCGGAGATAGAGCAGCGTTTTTCCAAGCACGTTCAATAGCTCGCTGCTGACCTAATGGGTTGGGAGCAGTAATACCTTTGCCTTTCCCATCACTGCTGCCGCCTATTCCGCGGATAACGGCATAGATGCGATCTTGATCTTTTTCGGCATCGGCTAGGCGTTTAAGCAAGAAAACCACTGCACCTTCACCCATCACGAAGCCATTAGCTCCATCGGCATACGGGCGGGATCCATCCGGGCTAAGAGCGCCGATTTTGCAGAACTTTACATAAGATTCAACGCCCATATTGCGGTCAATGCCGCCGCTAAGCACAGCATCAAATTGGTATGATTGCAAGCCTTCGATAGCTGCTTGAAGTGCGGCGAAGGATGAGGCACAAGCTGCATCAGTAACAAAATTGGGCCCACTGAAGTTGAATAAGTTAGCGACCCTGCCGGCGATGATATTTGAAAGCTCGCCGGGCATGGTATCTTCGGTGATGTTGGGGATACGTGAGCGGATTTGGGATTTAAACCCTTCCAAAATTGCCGCTTGAATTTCGGGGGTTAATTGGCGAAAAGCTTCAGAGGAAGCCAGCGCTTGTTCGTACTCTGGTAAAAAGATGCGCATATTGGTTCGATAATGATATTCGCCAGCCATAGAGTTGCCAAAGATAACCGCCACCCTTTCTGGATCAAGTGAGCGTTGAGGGTAACCATAATCCTGCAAGGCTTGATAGCTGGCAACGATAGCCCATTGCTGGGCTTCATCCATGACAGCGGCGACATTAGGTGGAATAGGCAGCTTCATCTTTAGGGGCTCAAAACGAAAACCGCGCACAAACCCGCCAATTTTTGAATAAGTTTTATCAGGAACGCTTGGGTCAGAGTCGTAATACAGAGCTTCGTCCCAGCGGTCTTTAGTAACCTCGCTAATGCTATAGCGAGCGGAAAGCAGGTTTTGCCAAAAATCCTGAACATTTAGCGCATCAGGCAAAATGGCACCTAAACCAACAATCGCAATAGGTTGAGTAGTACTCATCTTGAATACGATCTCCTTTTTTCGTGAAGTTAGATAGAAAAAATCTCACCTTTGCTTATGCAAGCTAAGGCTCGCCAATAACGGTACTAAATTGAAAACCGATTGGGTTAAAGGGAAGCGTTTTGTCTAATGCAACTCGCAGGTGAGAATCTTTTTCCTAACAAAGAAAACCCGCTTCTCTAAAAAAAGTTACGCAAGATACAGCATAGAGATTGAGATTTATGTCTCAATGCGAAATTCCGGTGCTATAATGAAAATGGTAGAGTTGGTGTCTATAAATTTTGCTTTTTTAATAAATGAAGCCTAGGAAAAATATAGTTTGTTTGATAGCCCCCTAAAATGATCATGTTCACTATTGATGATAAATTAAGTTAAGGAAGAAAGGATGCTAATTTACGCTGGAAAGCGATTTGTTTACCAAGAGTGCACAAGGAACAGAAGATAGAGGTAAATTATGATCATTTGAACTATTGTAGTTTGTTAGGAAGATTTATTAATCTTGGCAAAGGAGGTCTCAATGACCAATCTCGTTGGACAATATCTTGAGCGGTACCATATTCTTGAGCAAATAGGGGAAGGGGGGATGGCTATAGTTTATAAAGCTTACGATACGCGTCTTGAGCGCCATGTGGCTATCAAAGTCATACGCACCGAGCAATTTGCGCCGGCTGTTCTGAAGCGTATTCTCAGGCGTTTTGAGAGGGAGGCTAAATCGCTAGCGCGGCTTTCACACCCGAATATTGTGAAGGTATATGATTATGGAGAATATGAGGGTTCGCCGTATCTAGTGATGGAGTATCTGCCTAAAGGGACACTCAAATCTTTACTGCAGGAGCGTTGTCAGCTGTCGTATATAGAAGCTCTACAGCTACTGTTACCCATAGCCTGTGCATTGGAATATGCTCATGGAGAAGGAATAGTACACCGCGATGTAAAACCCTCGAATATATTGATCACGCGCTCAGGTGAGCTGATGCTTGCCGATTTTGGGGTTGCGAAAATACTGGAAGGGGAAGAGACCGCATTGACTAGGAGTGGAGCTGGGGTAGGCACGCCGGAATACATGGCGCCGGAGCAATGGAGAGGAGAGGCATTACCACAATCAGACCAGTATGCGTTGGGGGTGATTCTCTATGAGATGGTAACTGGGAGAAAGCCGTACACAGCCACCACGCCGATGGCGATAGCCATCAAGCAAGCCACAGAACCACTGCTAAAGCCATCGCAAATAATGACTGATCTCCCGGATGAAGCGGAGGACTTGATAATCAAGGCGCTGGCAAAAGATTGGCGGGATCGCTATGCTGGGATGGACGAGATGGTTGGTGCGATGAAAAAGTTGATCGGAGCAGCGATAAACGTGTCGCAGTCAAGCGGAGAGAAGAGGGCAAGTGAGCTAGAGGACACGGTGATTAAGAAAGCTAAAGCTAATAATGGAATGAAAGCAGAGGAGAGGGTAGTTTTATCAAATAAGATTCCCGCGGAACACCCCAACCTTCAACTAACTCAAAGGTGGATATGGGTAACGGCGGTTATTGTTCTTATAATAGCTGCTTGGGGTGTCATTTGGCAGCAAAGGAAAGATATGGAACCGCAAATGAGAGTAGCACAAGGGCTTACACAAGAGATAAGTTGGCAGCAAAGGAAGGATATAGAGCAGAAGGACGAGATTATTGCCACTGAACGATTTAGCGCAACTGCGACGGTGCAGGAAAGACGAATTTCTGCTGCAAATGCTGCTCAAGTACAACTGCTGCGCACACTGGAGCGACAAAAGGATAAGGTGATGAGCATAGCCTACTCAGCGGATGGGTCAGTTCTTGCCTCAGGGTCAGATAATGGTACTGTGCGGCTATGGCGGGCAGCAGACGGTAAGTTGCTGCGAAGGTTGTGGGGGCATACGGATAGGGTGAATAGTATAGCTTATTCGGCGGATGGGTTGACCATTGCCACAGGGTCTGGGGACCGCACTGTGCGTCTGTGGCGAGCAGCGGACGGGGAGCTGCTGCGTACCCTATGGGGACACACATCCTATGTAACGAGTGTAACCTTCTCACCTGACAGCTCGATCCTTGCCTCGGGGTCTGGAGATAACACTGTGCGCTTGTGGGGGGTAAAGGATGGTATGCTGCTGCACACGTTGGAGGGGCACACGGATGGAATATTAAGCGTATCTTACTCAGCGGATGGTTCGGTCATTGCCTCAGGTTCCGGGGATAACACTGTACGGCTGTGGCAAGCAGCGGACGGTGAGTTGCTGCGCATATTGGAGGGACATACGTACGGGGTATATAGCGTAGCCTTCTCACCAGACGATAAATTGCTTGCTTCAGGGGCTGGGGATCGTACCGTACGGCTGTGGCGAGCAGCGGACGGTGAGTTGCTGCGCGCGTTGGAAGGACATACGAATTGGATTTCGAGCATATCGTTCTCGCCTGACGGGACTGTTCTTGCCTCAGGGTCGGCTGATGGGAGTGTGAGGTTGTGGCGGGCAGCAGATGGGGAGCTGCTACGTACATTGGAGGGAGACGCCGGCATGATGATGAGCGTAGCTTTTTCACCAGATGGTGAGGTTCTTGCTTCAGGGTCTGATGGTGGGGCTATACAGCTGTGGGGAGTGCAATAAAACGAAGCATAAAATACCTTCACAGCTTTGATTATGGTCTTGCCGGCAAATTATGTGCAGTTTTCTTGCCTGTTCAGACAGAAGGAGATCTCGATAATTAATTTAGCCAGTGGGGGTGTATGGAATGCTTGTGAATAAGGTAATAGCCGAAGGAAATCTAGGAACATAGATAACGAATCCTTTTTACGGGTATTATGAAATTGAAGAAGACTATTTCTTGAAAACGCTTCCCAATTTTAAAAAGTTGTGTTATAATGCCCTTATAAAAAGGGGCGAGTATAGGTTATTTTTGTTACAAACCCCTTTTGATTGTTTTTATAGCAGGAGGTTTCAATGTCATCAATAAAGGCGGTTATCCGCAGAGGTGCGTATTATGATTCTGCGTTTCTTATGCAGCTTCAGCGCACCTTTTCTGATTTGCCTGGCGTGCAAGACGCGGGTGTTGTGATGGGCACGGATACGAATAAGGAACTCCTTGCCCGAATTGATTTATTATCCCCTGAAGTGGAAAGTGCAAAAGCGGATGATTTGGTTGTAGTGGTACGTGCCGATACGGAGACCGCTGCAGACCAAGCGTTGGCTCGTCTGGATGAGCTGCTTACACAGCGCCGCTCAACCATTGAACAAGAGTATCGGCCACAAAGTGTTGAATCAGCCGCGAAAGCGCTTCCCGAATCTCAGTGGGTGTTGGTCTCAGTTGCAGGACGGTATGCAGCGGGCGTTAGCCGCGATGCGCTGTCGCTTGGAAAGCATGTGTTTCTTTTCAGCGATAATGTGCCGGTAGAAGAAGAAATATCTCTTAAAGAGATGGCAGCCCAGAAAGGCTTGCTGGTAATGGGTCCTGATTGCGGTACAGCTGTAGTGCGCGGTATAGGGTTAGGATTTGCCAATAAAGTGAGGTTGGGTCCAATCGGCGTAGTGGCAGCGGCAGGGACTGGGCTGCAACAGGTGTCGTCGCGCATTCATCAATTAGGCAGCGGTATGACTTTTGGTATCGGCACCGGCGGACGCGATTTATCAGAAAAAGTGGGGGCGAAAACGTTTTTGATGGGTCTGGATGCCTTGAGCCGCGATGCGGATACGAAAGTGATAGTTTTGGTTTCAAAACCGCCTGCACCTAAAGTAGCTCAGCAAGTATTGGAAAAGGCAAAGGCAGCTGGCAAGCCGGTAGTGATCAGTTTTGTGGGGTATGTTTCTCGCAGCAGAGAGATGGATAACTTGATCTTTGCTAGCGGTTTAGATGATGCGGCGCGGATAGCAGTGGATTTAGTGAAATCGGGCGCCGGCGGCAAACAGCAGCGCAAAGTGGAGCTCCCTGTCAGTAAATTCGCTGCAGGGCAAAAGTATTTCCGCGGTCTGTTTTCTGGCGGAACTTTAGCCTATGAAGCACAGCACATTCTAAAGGATTATTTGCCGCGGGTATTAGCCAACGCCCCAATAAACAAGGAGGACAAGCTGCCCAATTCATTGGTCAGCCAGGAGCATTGTATTGTGGATTTGGGAGAAGATGAGTTCACCGTTGGTCGTTTGCACCCCATGATGGATAATGAACTGCGCATTCGACGGCTGATGGAAGAGGCGGCTGATCCCTCTGTCGCAGTAATTATGCTGGATGTTGTCATTGGGTATGGTTCACATCCTGATCCTGCCAGCGAACTGGCGCCAGCGATTGCTGAGGCTAAAGCGCTGGCTGAAAAAGCTGGACGTTACCTTGAAGTAGCGGTAGTGGTTACAGGTACAGATGAGGATCCACAAAACATCAACAACCAAATAGCGCAGTTGAAAAAGGCGGGAGCTTGGGTTGATGTAGATAATGAGGTGGTTGTGCGCTATGCGGGAGCATTAGTGCAAGCGCTTAACCAAGAAGAGACTCAAGAGGCTTTTTCCTTCAAGCCGGTAGATTTGGATGTGATTAAAAAACCGGTCGTTGCCATTAACGTTGGTTTAGAGTCATTCGCTCAAAACTTGATTGCCCAAAAGGTTGAGGTCATGCATGTGGATTGGAGACCTCCGGCGGGCGGCAATGAGAAATTGGCTTCGATTCTGCAGCGCATGAAGCAGCAAAAGTGATCTTTGTTGGAGGTTATTATGGTTGATATTGAAAAGGCTAATACCGAGACTGTAACACGGATGATGGATGCTCATCCAGTACTTATTGGGATGGGCAAAGCCATTGAAGTGATACCGGGAATGAAGGAGAACTTGTTCTTGCATGCTGGTCCCCCCATTACTTGGGAACGGATGGCCGGACCAATGAAAGGGAATATCGTGGGGGCGATGATTTTTGAAGGAATGGCAAAGAATTGGGATGAAGCTGAAGCCCTCATTAAGAAGGGTAAAGTGGAATTTGCTCCTTGCCATCATCATGCTGCGGTAGGACCTATGGCAGGTGTGATTTCTCCTTCTATGCTGGTTTATATTATTGAGAATAAGACACATGGCAATCGCGCATATTCCAACCTCAATGAGGGGCGCGGCAAAGTAATGCGCATGGGTGCTTATAGTGATGATGTAATTGAGAAAGTGCGTTGGATGGAAAGTGTTCTTGGTCCGACCGTAAAGTCCGCCATCGAAGATGTGGGTGGTGTAGATATGCGCGCTTTGCTTGGGAAGGCATTGCACATGGGGGATGATGGCCATAACCGTTTGGACGCAGCCTCGATCCAGTTCACCGTTGCCCTGGCGCCGGGTATCGCGAGAACTGCAAAAGATACTAAAACAGCCGGTGAGGTGATAAAGTTCTTGGGTGATAACGCTTTGAGCGTATTAAACCCGGTCATGGCTTCCTGCAAGACAATGTGCGATGCAGGACATAATATTGAAGGCAGTACGATTGTAACAGTCATGGCACGCAACGGTACTGATTTTGGCATTCGAGTTAGCGGTTTGGGAGATCAATGGTTTACTGGTCCGGCGGGCAAGGTAAAAGCATTGTACTTCCCCGGTTTTACTGAAAAGGATGCAAACCCGGATATTGGGGACAGCACCATCACGGAAACAGCAGGAATCGGTGGTTTCGCAATGGCAACCGCGCCAGCGATTGTAACCTTTATCAGCGGGACACCAAAGGATGCGATTAATACCACTTTAGACATGTATGAAATTACTTATGCTGAGCATAAGTTCTTCACTATTCCATTCTTGGATTTTCGCGGCACACCGACTGGAATTGATATTCGCAAGGTTATTGAAAAGAACTTGCTGCCACGGGTTAACACTGGTGTAGCTCATAAAGACCCCGGAGTGGGTCAAGTTGGAGCCGGTGTAGTCAGCCCGCCAGCCAACATCTTCGAAGATGCACTGGTTGCGTTTGCCGAGAAATATAACATATAATTTTTTAGCAGTTGCGATTTGGAGGTTTAATTATTATGGATCGCGAGAAGTTTATTAAAATGATGGCTGAAGCCAAAATGTACGATCTGACCCAGGACTGCAGTATTTTCACTCCGCCTTGGCCTGGGGAAAAAGCACTGGAGATCCATTTCTTCAAAAGGGTAACAGGCGCTTATGGCGGTGGACAAGGCGCGAATGGGCAGATTCTTAACTGGAGCAATACGGTTGGAACGCACTTAGTTGGTGAACGCGCCTTTCATTCAGGTGGGCGCGCTATCAGCGATATTCCTCTTAAGGATTTATGCGGTCCCGGCGGGATTGTAGATATTTCAGATATGGTTTCGGATTACAGTTTGTACACGCCGGAAATGATTATGAAAAAAGCCAAAGTTGAAAAAGGCGATATTCTCATTATCAATACTGGCTATCACCGCTATTCATTTGATCAGCCGGATGTATTCAATGAGCATGCCCAAGGGGGAGTGGAATCGAAAGAGTTTGGTTTCTTAGTACGCCATCCTGGTCCATCGCCGGATTTTTATAAGTGGGCTTTGGATATGAAGCTGAAGGTTATTGGTGTTGACTGCGGTTGTGCAGAGCACCCCATGAATACGCCTATCCGCCGTATGCATGAGAATCATTTTAAGCGCGCTGAGGAAAAGCTAAAGAAGGAATACGGCAAGAGTTGGGACGAAATGTTCCCGCAGGATGAGTACTACGAGATGACGCATATCACAATGCCCAAGGCTCACTTGGTCTTTGTAGAGTCGATAGTAGGCGAAATAGACAAGCTGAAGAATCAACGAGCTTGGATTGCTATTATGCCGATTCCTTTTATGGAAGTAGAGACCGCTTGGGCAAGGGTAGTAGCTTATCAAGCGCCGGAGTGGATGAGTGAAGCGGAGTTCATGAAGGAGATGGAAGCTGCTGAAATGCTGGATATGACGGTTCCCTTCAGCGTGCAAACTCCACAATGGCTGAACTATGTTCCTTTGAGTGTAACATACACTAAACGAGTGGGTGGTCAATACTTTGGAATGGGGCGCAATGGCTCTATCTGCAATGCCAGCATTCACCTTGCCACTCATATGGATGGTGAAAAACACTTCTACCCGGCCGGGCGTACAATTGGACAGGTGCCATTGAATGAATGGGTAGGACCAGGTGTTATTGCAGATATTTCGCATCTTGTAAGCGATTCGAGTGTTTATACTCCAAAGATGATACATGATGTCGTTGATATTCGCAAAGGAGATATTCTCGTCATTAAAACGGGTTGGAACAAATATGGCTGGTGCAGTCCAGAATCGGATGAGTTTAGATACATGGTTAAACATCCAGGTCCTTCACCAGATTTCTCAAAATGGGCTGCAGATATGCAAATCAAGTGGATTGGTGTAGATGCCGTGAGTGCGGATCATCCTATGAATACTATTATGCGTATTTGGCATCCTAAGACCTTTGCTGAAGCCAATGAAAAACTAAAACGAGATTTTGGCAAGGATTGGGATGAGATGTATCCATTGGATGAATATTATCAGGATATGCACTTGAATCTATTCCCCAAACGCATTGTTCATGCTGAGAATTTAGCGGGTGATATAGCTCATGCCAAGAGTGGGCGTTATTATATTGGCTGCTACCTGCAGAAGGCTATGGAAGCAGAATCTATGTGGGGAAGGTTCGTAGCTTTCAAAGAAGGAAAATAAGAACGAGTGTTATCAAAGGAGGCTTAGAGATGGTCTTGCTAAGCCTCCTTGAGGAAGTTAAGGAGGCATCGAACTATGAAGCCAGCTCCATTTGATTATTATGCACCGACTTCACTTGAAGAGGCTTTGGATACGCTGGCGCAACTTGGATATGACGGTAAAGTGCTGGCCGGAGGTCAAAGCCTAGTGGCGGCAATGAATTTCCGGATGGCGCAACCAGCTGCGCTAGTTGACTTAAACAATATCAGCGAATTATTTTATATTAAACCTGCTGCAGATGGCGGGTTGTTGATAGGGACGATGACACGCTCAAGCACTGTTGAGCATGACCCTTTAATTGAGAAGAAGGCACCTTTGATTCATGAGGCAATGCCCCACGTAGCCCATCCACAGATACGGAATCGGGGTACGTTTGGAGGGGCAGTTGCTCATGCAGACCCGGCTGGGCAAGCTCCGGGTTTAGTTTTGGCTCTGCAAGCTAAGTTGTTGGTGAAAAGCAAGAGCGCAGAACGCTGGGTAGCTGCAGAAGACTTTTTTATGGGACCTTTCACGCCGGCAGTGGACCCGGGCGAAATGCTGGTGGAGATAGCTATACCGCCTTTACCGCCGCGTACAGGCACGTGCTATCAGCATGTAGCCCGCCAGAAAGGTGCAACGTCGTTAGTCGGATGTTCTACGGTAGTAACGTTGGATGAAAAGGGTGCTTGCAAAGCTGCAAGGATGGTGCTTTCTGCTGTAGGAGAAACACCCCTAGCAGTGCCACAAGCAGCACAGCTTTTAATTGGGCAAAAGCCATCAGAAGAAGGGATACGAGCTGCAGCGGAACAAGCTGCCAAAGAGATCGATCCGGGATCAGATATTCACGCGACAGCTGAATATCGGCGGCATTTAGCCAAAGTGCTGGTCCAACATACGCTGAAAGTAGCCTTTGCGCGTGCTGCTCAAGGAGGTTAAGATGAGTAAGCTTTACCCTGTTAAAGTCAATGTAAATGGCACGATTTATGAACGCAATGTAGAGGCGCGGATGTTATTAAGCGATTTCATCCGTCATGAGCTTGGATTGACAGGAACGCACGTTGGATGTGAACACGGCGTGTGCGGAGCTTGTACTGTTCTTTTTGATGGAAAGCCAGTGCGTTCTTGTTTAATGTTTGCAGTACAGGCAAATAATCATGAAGTGCGTACTGTCGAAAGCTTAGGCGACAAGGATCATCTGCACACAATTCAGGAAGCTTTTCGTGAAAAGCATGGTTTGCAATGTGGTTTTTGCACACCCGGTTTTCTCATGACGGTAACTGCTTTCCTTGAAGAAAATCCTCATCCCTCGCGGGAAGAGATTAGAGAAGCAATTAGCGGCAATATTTGCCGCTGCACCGGCTATGAGTTCATCATTGATTCAGTGGAATTGGCTGCTCAGAAATTAGCTGCGGCTAAGAAAGCATAGTGTGAGGTAATCCTATGTCGTACAAAATAATTGGACAACGAATAACCCGAAACGAAGATGCGCAATTATTAAGCGGCAGTGCTTTGTTTCTAGATGATATTCATCTGCCGGGCATGCTGCATGCGGCTTTTTTGCGCAGTGATTATGCGCATGCGCGAATTAAATCCATTGATACTTCGGCAGCTAAACAGCGTCCTGGGGTTGTAGCTGTATATACAGCAGAGGATTTTGGAGACTACTGGCATGTAGGTCCTCTGCAAGTGCCGCCACCTTTAGCCATAGCGGGAGCGAAGTTCAATGCTAGACCATTGCCACCGATTGCTAAGGATAAGGTGCGCTTTTCCGGCGAACCTTTAGCGGTGGTTATTGCAGAAAGCCGCTATATTGCTGAGGACGCCTTGGCAGACATAATTGTAGATTTAGAGCCATTACCGGCGGTAACGGATCTTGAAAAGGCTTTAGAGCCTAATTCGCCGTTGGTGCATGATGATTTAGGCACAAACCTTGCTGCTGATGTGCAGCAAGAACATGGAAATTATGCAGAGGCTGCAGCTAAAGCAGATGTCGTGATAAAGCGGCGCTTTTATATTGACCGAGGCGCATCGGGTGCTATGGAAAACCGCGGCTTTATCGTGGATTGGGATGAAAAGACACAAACCATGACTTGCTGGAGCAATTGTCAAGCACCTATCCCTCTGCGCAATACTATCGCCGCTAATTTAGGCTTGGCTGCCTCGCAAGTACGGTTGATTACCCCCTTTGTGGGAGGCGGTTTTGGGCCTAAGATTATGACATCTCAGGCAGATGATGTGCTTTTACCGTGGATCTCCATGAAGCTCAAACGTCCTATTAAATGGGTAGAGGATCGACGAGAAAATTTCTTAGCGACGACGTCGGAGCGTGACCAAATTCATGATGTAGAAATTGCCCTGACGAAAGATGGGCGCATTTTGGGCTTGAAGGACGTATTTTATCATAATACGGGAGCTTATGACCCGTACGGAATGACGGTACCGCTAAACACGCAAACCCACACCACCGGCTCGTATGACATTCCTAATTTCTACACGCGGGTCATTATGGTCTTTACAAATAAAATGGTCGTAACCCCGGTACGCGGTGCGGGCAGGATGTATGGCGTCTATGTTATGGAAAGGATGATAGATATTGCCGCAAGAGAATTGAACATAGACCCGGTTGAGCTGCGCTTAAAGAACATGATTCAGCCTAATCAATTCCCTTATAAGACAGGGATAATTGGGCAAGATTTTGTTGAGAACGTGTTAGATAGTGGCAACTATCCTGCAACGCTTAAGAAAGCGGTAGAGATTATTGGCTACGAAAAATTTATCAAAGAGGAACAACCGCGTTTGAGAGCAGAAGGCAAAAAGGTAGGCATAGGGGTAGTATGCTTTGTAGAAGGGACTGCCGTTGGTCCGTATGAAGGAGCGCGGGTTAATGTAGATGGCGGTGGCAAAGTTACTGTAGTAACTGGCATCAGTACCCAAGGACAAGGGCATTTTACTTCCTTTGCGCAACTTGTAGCGGAACAGCTAGGTGTAAGCGTAAGGGATGTACGCGTTATTACAGGTGATACAGGACATTTCCATTGGGGAGCGGGGACTTTTGCCAGCCGCGGAGCAACAGTGGCAGGCAATGCAATATATTCCGCCGCAACCAAAGTACGGAATAAAGCGCTGCAAATAGCCAGCAGCGTCTTGGGTGCGCCAGTAGAAGAGTTGGAATTAGCCGATGGTGTAGTGCGTATAGCCGATGTACCTAGCAAATTCGTTACTTTGGGAGAATTGGCAATGCGGGCGAACCCAACGCGCGGCACGATTGATCCCAATATGGAACCCGGCTTAGAAGCAACTGCATTTTATGGACCGCCGCATGGTGCAACAGGGCAAGGCGCTGTAGCTATGATTGTTGAAGTTGATCCGGAGACTTTCTTAGTGCAGATTAAACGCTTTGTTATTGCCCATGATTGCGGTACAGTGATCAATCCGCTGATCCTGGATGGTCAGATTATGGGGGGCGTATCTATGGGGATTGGCAATTCATTTTATGAACGGATGGTGTATGACGAGAACGGTCAGCTGCTTAATGCTTCACTGATGGATTATTTGCTGCCGGTATCAACGGATATGCCACCCAAGATGGAATTAGCCCACTTGTCCACTCCATCTCCCTTGAACCAATTAGGTGCGAAGGGAATTGGCGAAGCCGGTGCAATTCCAACGCCGGCGGCATTCGCCTCCGCTGTTGAAAATGCGCTGAAGGATGAAGGAGTGGAGATATTAGAATCGCCACTGGATCCGTGCCGTTTATGGCAGCTTGTACAACAAAAACAATAATTAATGCATAAACATAAAAGAATTAGGTAGGTTTTTATTATGAAATTAGAAGGTGAACATGTGTTTAATGGTCCGCAAGCAGAGGTTTGGGAGATGTTTTATGATCCCAACGTCTTAGCAAGTGCTTTACCTGGTACGCAAAGCCTTACATTAATAGGCAAAAATGAATATGAAGGCAAAATGTTTGTACGGGTTGGACCTGTTTCGGGTGTATTTGATGGGAAATTGTTGATTTCCAATGAAGTACCTCCTGAGAGCTGCACATTGACGGTAGATGGAAAGGGAGCGCCGGGATTTGTAAAAGGTTCGGGTAATGTGAAGTTTATTGCGCAAGCTGATGGCACAACTTTAATGAAGTATGAAGGTGAGCTGCAGCTTGGAGGTACACTAGCCAGTGTAGGACAGCGGATGATAGATAGTGTGGCAAAGAGCATGATCCGACAGGCTTTTGAATCGTTGGATAAAGCCCTGCAAGAGCGAATAGCCGCTAAAGCAGAAGGGCGGGCGGCGGAATATAAACCCCCTTCAGAAGCTGAATTTGCTGCAGCAGTGGCAAAGGATGTGGGTAAAAACGTTTTGCAATCTCAGGAAGCGCGCGTGATCATGTATGTGGTGCCGGCTATTATTATACTGGGTATTTTAGCCTACTTGTTATCGAATTTGCCAAAATAGGATATGGGCAAAAGAGGTAAGTGAATTTGGTTTAATACAGGGCTGAAAGTAAAAGTATAACTGGAGACGTCTTTCTTTACCTGTATAAATAAAATAATTTAATAATTTTAGAGGAGTTTTGTTGGTTATGGCAAATAAGGAAATGGAAAAAGCATCCAAGGGCAGCCAAAATATCAATCTGCTTCAAACCCAAGAAGCGCGGGTCATTATGTATATTGTTCCCGCTCTGTTGATCCTTGGTATTATTGCCTATTTGTTTAAGCAGTAAATAGGCGTTGTGGTGGACATAATCAAGCTGGTTTTACTATCTGAATCTGGAAAGAGATCAGAGGGTAATATGTGAAAGGAGGTGATGTATCAAATAAGAGGAAAGCAAATGCTGTGTATTTTCTAGGTGAGCTGCAATAATTGTCATGCCGCCTAGGAGCGGGGCAGAAAGGAGGGTTTATTACCCAAACTGATGCCGACGCGGTTGAGAGGTTATTCAAGTATCAAAATTATTATTAAGTGGTGTTCTGAAATTAAAAGTTTTTTAGAAAAGGAAGGATTAGTATGGCTACAGAAACAAAAGTCATGGGTTATCTACCAAATGATACTCCCCCATTTGGGCAGATGGTTCTGCTTGGTTTGCAGCACGTCTTGACCATGTTCCCGGCTACAGTGTTATGCGCTATTCTTATGAAGTTCCCTGTAAGCACGGTATTGACCATTACAGGTTTAGGCACAGTAGTAACACTGATTGGAGCGAAACTGAGCATTGGCAAATATATTCCATTATACTATGGCTCAAGCTTCAGCTATATCACGGCGGTTGCGGGTATTATGGCAGCTAAAGGGGTTCCTGCGGATGCTCCAGTGGCGCCACCAGAGGTAATTTCAGTCGTTGTGGCAGGTTTTATCGCAACCGGCATCATCAACATCATTGTAGGCTTAATCATTCGTATCTCTGGAGGTAAAGAAGCGTTAGATTATGTACTGCCCCCGATTGTAACTGGTCCCGTTGCCTGCACGATTGGTATTGGTTTAGGCGCAGCAGCTTTGGGAATGTCTGCAGGAACTTGCTGTGGGGTTACAGAGCCGGCAATGCAATTAAAGTGGTGGACTGCTGCGGTAGTTACCCTCTTGGCAGCGTTCATTCTCTCTGTGTATTTGCAGGGCAAAGGCTTCATCGGCATGCTGCCTATTCTTTTAGCCGCTATTATTGGTTACATTGTGGCTATTCCTTTAGGATTAGTTAATTTTGCTGCGTTTGGCAAGGAGGCTTTTCTGCGAGCACCGCAAATTAACTTCCCCTCGTTTGGCGATCCCTTGACGGCAACTGTCATTGTGGGTGTAGGTATTATGGCAATTGCTACCATTCCAGAATCGACCGCACACCTCTATCAGATCAGCCTTTATGTGGATCACTTAGCTGATTTATTGGGCAAGCCGCGCTATAATTTAGCTCAGTATATTGGCTTGAACCTAATGCTTGATGGCTTGGATGACTTCATCAACGGTCTGTTTGGCTCAACCGCAGGTACAAACTATGGTGAGAACAACTCGCTCATGGTGATCACCCGCAACTACTCTGGGCCCGCTCTCATCACGGCCGGTGTTATTGCCATCATTTTAGGCTTCATAGGACCTTTAGCTGAAGCTATTGCTTCCATTCCCACCGCAGTATCAGGTGGTCTAGCCATCTACCTGTTTGGTGTGATTGGTATGCAAGGTATCGCGCTCATGATGGCAGAGAAGGTCAACCTTTATGATCCCAAGCACTTAGCCATTGGTGCGACTATTCTCATTATAGGCATCGGCGGCAACATTGGGTTCCCCAATGGATTCCTGCCCATTCCATTGCTGCAGGGTGTGTTCCCCAATGGTTGGCCGGCCATTGCGACTGGTGCGGTTGTAGGCATCATTATGAACTTAATCACTTTGGTTTTCAAAGCCCCTGAAGTGCGGGCGGATGTCCTCAACCAGTAATCTGGGTTTAGATATTCATTATATTATTGATAAAGGCGTCCGAAGCTGGAAAGGCTTCGGATGCCTGTTTGAATGAATAATGATTGTAAGGCAGAGCAAGATATGATTCTGGTTACAGGAGCGAGCGGAAAAACTGGAAGAGCCGTTATTAAGGCGTTATTGGAAAAACAAGCTTGTGTAAGAGCTTTTGTGCGCAATGCACAGGCAGGTGAGCACTTAAAAGACTTAGGGGTAAATGAAGTTGTTTTAGGGGATTTAAACCAAGAAGAAGATCTGAGACGCGCGTGCAAAGGAGTGAAAACTATTTATCATATTCCGCCAAACATGTGTGCTGATGAAGTCTCGATAGCAAAGAAGCTTCTGAATGCGGCAAAAGCCAATGATGTTTGGCGATTAGTCTATCATTCGGTACTGCACCCGCAAGTTGAAGCCATGCCCCATCATTGGCAAAAGATGCGGGTTGAGGAGAAGATATTCGAGAGTGGTTTGTCTTATACAATACTACAGCCGGCTGCTTATATGCAAAATATTCTTGCTTATTGGCAAGTAATTACACAAAACGGTATTTATCGAGTGCCATATGCCCCAACAACCCGTTTGGGTATGGTAGATTTATTGGATGTAGCCGAAGCCGCAAGCAAAGTAATGATGGAAGACAGGCATAGCGATGCGATTTATGAACTGGCAGGAGCGGAGTGTTTGACTCAAATAGAAGTTGCACAAGTGCTGAGTGAGGAATTAGGCAGGGAAGTAAAAGCCGAAAAGTTAGACTTAGCAGAGTGGGAGAAGCAAGCACGTATAAATGGGTTGGGAGAATATGCGCTTGAAACGCTAAAAAAAATGTTTGTATATTATGAGCAATTTGGCTTTTGTGGAAACAGCAATGTATTGGGTTGGTTATTAGGAAGGCCGGCAACTTCTTTTCGAAGTTTTGTGAAACGGGTAATTAAGGAGATGCAGTATGGGTAAGCAATCTCAACAATATATTTTCAGTTATAAGGCATTGCCAAGCGCTTTTCGAAGTGACACAGAACGTTTTTTTTATTATTTAGAGCAAGATAAGCTTGACTTTTTGCAATTTTGGTGGGATCATGTAGGAGAAAGGTTGGAGCCCGAAGAGCGCAGAATTGCCGATGGCATGAGCTTTGAAATACGCGAGCACGCTAATGGGGCAAGAACGGCCTTGATAATACCACCGCCTCCTCAGAAGCACGGTGAAGCTTATTTTGTTGCTTTGCTGTATCCGCCGCAAAAGCCTACACTATTCATATGGAAAAAATTTTGCAAGGTGTTCTCTTTATCTCAGATAATAAAAGAAGACGGAAGGAAAGAGACGATTTTTGGGGAATGGACGCCGCGGGGCAGGTATTTCCCCGGCGAAGAAGGATTACCGATAGATCTTGATGTTTTTTATAAAAAGGTGCTTGAGGTCTTAGGGTACGAAAGCGAGGGTTAGATTGTGCATATTGAACCTGGAATAATTATTGTTGGCATTGCAGTAGTCATTTTCTATTTTCGGTTTATTCAATTGCGAGGCCGCAAGAAGAAAACGATACGCAAAGCGGAAGAAGAGAAGTTATCTCCTCAGCAGTTAGCAAAGAAGAAGAAAGCCCAAAAATATGGTGCAAAGCCACTGCAAAAGGAAGAGACGCCCCAAATTACGTATCAGATAAAAAATTGGTGGATTTTTGGTGTTGGGATTGTGCTTTCCTGCCTTGCGGTAGCTGTAAGAACATCAACGTTTGTGCCTCAGCCTTATGCTGGGTATTGGTGGGTGGCTGGGGCTTTGGGAATTTTAATTCTTACGTTTAGTTTGAAATAAAGCAGCTGAGAAACGGCTGAGAAAGCTGCGCTTTTCTAAGACTGGCAAAGGGACACCTTCTTGCCAGTTTTCGTTTAATCGTTCTGACCACCATTGCTGATGAGCTTGTTGGGCTTGGCTGCTGGCAGAGATGAGGTGCTGAATCTGCGAGGGATTATTCTCAGACAATTCAGCGAGTGTTTGGCGCAATGAAGTCAAGGCAGCTATCAAGTCATCTAGAACGCGCAGTGTATTCTCCTGATTGGAACTCCATGCAGCTACAAGAGCTTCGGGAGTTTGGGTATTCATTGCACTAGTAATGAAAGCAAAAGGAAGGGAGGAAAGCTTGCGGGCATCTTGCCATCCTCCTTGATTGATGGTGGTTTGAATCAGTGCTTGAGCAAGTAGAGGGGGAAGAAGCTGGGTTTTCGCTAAAATGCCGTCTAGTTCTAATAAATCAATATAAATGGGGTGGGCGGCCATAGCTTGGATGAGTTGTGTAACGAGGTCAAGCGCAGCTGATGAAGTTCCACCTGGAGCGGCAAGATAAATAGGCAGATTGTTGAATGACAAAGTTTCTGTATTGGGAGAAAGGGAGGCATTGGTTAAGTGCTCAACAGGGTAAATACCGATGTATGAAACAGTTGGTGGAAAATAAGCCCGCACCCATTCTGCCACGCGGCATTTCATCGGAGATGTGTCAATTATTACGCTGTTTTGCTTTACACTAGAGGCAATCGTCTGAAGGGTGGGTTGGAGTTTATCCCACGATTCGCAAAGTGCGATAATATCAGCATCTTGGACTGCTTGATGGATATTAAGTACAGATTTATCAATTGCTTGAGCACGTTGGGCTGCGTGTTGGCGATTAATATCAGCATCATAGCCAATTCGCAAGAATCGCTCTTTAGCTGAGGATAAGGCAGAGCCGATGGAAATGCCCTGTTCTCCTAGACCAATGATTGTGATTTTCATGGGAAGTTTCATCGTTTAAAGAACTAATAAGCGGAATAGGTTCTGAGATGGGATGAAGATGAGCCACTGAAGGATGTTGATACCAATCATGGGCAAAACGAAGATGAGAACTAAAAGGATGACTGGACCATAAGGACGAATATAGCGGTCCATCCATTGAGTCCAAGAATATGGGAAAAAGTGCGCTGCGATTTCATCCCCATCTAATGGAGGGATAGGAAGGAGATTGAACAGTGCCAACACAATATTGATGAAGACGAATTGCGTGAGTATTTGTGAGGGGGTTGGCAGCAAGCCGTGAGGAAAACTAGGGGTAAAAAGGCCGGTGTGAAAGAGGACTGCTCCAATAATAGCTAGAGATAGATTGGAGAGAGGACCTGAGAAAGAAACCCACATGAGGGCGGAAGGGGAGCGGCGTCGCAAGATATAAGGGTCTATGGGAACGGGCTTAGCCCAGCCAAAACCAGCGATGAGCAGCATTAGCGAACCCATTACGTCAAGATGAGCGAGGGGGTTAAGGGTTAGGCGACCATTAAGACGTGGGGTATCATCGCCGAAGAAGTTAGCTGTCCAAGCATGGGCAAATTCGTGAATGGTAAAGGCGATGATTAATACAAAAATGTTTGCGATGAGCATTGCAGGGGGAATGTTAAACATACTTTTCCTCGTATGAGATAGATTATACCATCTTTAAACGGCTTAACCAAGCGAGATAGAGAACGATTGAACCGGCTACTGCTGCATTAAGTGATTCAATATTACCGCACATGGGAAGGCGTAAGAGCATATCACAAGAAGCGCGAACCAATGGACGCATACCTTCTCCTTCGTTACCAACGACAAAAGCTAGTGATTCTTTGTAAGGCAGTTGGTGAAAATGGAGGTCATCCCCACTGCTATCCAAGCCGATTACCCAAACACCAAGGTTTTTCAGGCGCTCAATGGCTTGGGCAAGGTTGACTTGACAAATATGCAAGTGTTCAGTGGCACCACTGGAAGCATGAACAACAGCCGGTGTTATCAAGGCACTACGTCGTAAAGGAAGCAATACACCTTTCGCGCCAACCGCTTCTGCTGTGCGGAGCAGTGTGCCCAAATTTTGGGGGTCTTGAATCATATCTAAGATAAGGAACATAGGTTTTGCCTGCTCATCTGGAGAGTTAAGCATTTCAAGAAGTTCAGCAAAATCAGCATACGGATATGGTTCAACAAAAAGAGCGATGCCTTGATGATTGCTCCCTAAGCTGTCCAGTTTTATGCGATCTACTTTTTGGATAGGGATATTGCGCTGATAGCATAATTGCAGGATTTCTTTTAATTTGTTTGTTTTTGAAGAAGTTTTTTCAAGCTGTTGTTCTTTAGATTGAAGCAAATATAGGCGAAAAGCGCGCCGTCGAGCGGCGCGCAGTACTTCTACAACGGGTTGCTGACCAAGAATTACTTCTGTATCCGGCATAGATGATTATTCAAGCCGCCAAATTGTGCCATCTTTTTGATCCTCAAGGATGACGCCTAACTCCCTTAAGCGATCGCGAATGAGATCGGATAATGCCCATAGTTTTTGGGCTCGTAATTCTTTGCGGATTTCGATCAGCAGGTCCACAAAGGGGGTTATATTCTGTTGGGAGGCTGAGGTTGAAGGAGAATCCAATCGCAAGCCAAGCACTCCACTTAATTCTAGGAGCAATGCTTGCGCTTTGGAAAGTTCTTCATCACCAACGCCGGCGTCGCGAGCTTGGTTAATGGCTTTGACGAGGTCAAAAAGGTTGCCTAAGGCGCCGGCCGTGTTGAAGTCATCGTCCATGCATTCAATAAACCCGCTTTTTGTTTTTTCCATTTGTTCGTTGAGGGCTTTAATGGCTGCATTTTTTTCTTCTTCACTTGTTTGGTCGTCTTGCGGCTGGGCGGGTTTCAAAGCAAGGCGCAAACGTTCTAGGGCGCGTTTTGTTTGGGAGATGACTTCGTTGTTGAAGGTAAGCGGTGAACGGTAACTGGAGTTCAGAATCATTAAACGCAACACATCTGCATCATGTTGCTTCAGAAAGTCCTCAATAGTAACGAGGTTGCCTAATGATTTTGACATCTTTTCACCGGAAAGCTGAAGCATGCCGTTGTGAACCCAATATTTGGCAAAAGGTTTGCCGGTGAAGCTTTCACTTTGGGCAATTTCATTTTCATGGTGAGGGAATATCAGATCATTGCCGCCCCCATGTATATCAATTTGATCACCGAGGTGGGCTAAATTCATTGCTGAGCATTCAATGTGCCAACCGGGACGACCTTTTCCCCAAGGGCTGTTCCAAGCGGGTTCGCCTTCTTTGGCTGCTTTCCAGAGAGCAAAATCCATCGGATGTTCTTTGCGTTCGTCCACCTCAATCCGGGCGCCGGCCTGCATTTCTTCAAGACGGCGGTGAGAGAGCTTGCCATACTCCTTGAACTTTTGAACGCGGAAATAAACATCACCATTGACAGGATAGGCATACCCCTTTTCAATGAGAGCTTGAACCATTTGGATAATTTGAGTAATTGTCTGAGTTGCGCGTGGTTTGACCATAGGTGGGAGGACATTTAAATCGCGCAAATGCTGATCGAATTCTTGGGCATAAGTTTCTGCAAGTTGAAAAGGGTCTTTGCCTTCTTGGTTGGCGCGTTGAATGATTTTATCATCCACATCGGTGTAATTCATAACGTGGTGAACGCGGTAACCGCGATATTCCAAATATCGGCGGATGATGTCAAACACAATGGCTGACATCGCGTGTCCAACGTGAGCTTTGCTATAGACAGTAGGACCGCATACATACATAGAAACTTGTCCAGGTTTTAACGGTTCAAAAGGTTCTTTTTGGCGAGTCAAGGTATTATAGATTTGAATCGTCATTTTAATTTCTCCATATTTATATATTAAAAACTCTAGTCTTGCTGACGAGCAAAAATCATTCTTCCAGCTGCAGTTTGGAGCACTTTGGTAACTACAACGGTGGTTTCCTGTTTTCTTGCGATTAAGTGCTTGCCTTCTTCAACAACAACCATTGTACCATCTTCCAGATAGCCAACCCCTTGGTTAGCTTCTTTGCCTTCCTGAATTACTTTGATGGAAAGCAATTCGCCGGGCAAGAGGATGGCTTTAACAGCATTTGCTAATTCGTTGATGTTAAGAATAGGTACACCTTGTAACTCAGCTATGCGGTTGAGGTTATAGTCGTTGGTAAGGATAGGACATTGCAGCTGACGGGCAAGCACAACCAATTTTTCATCAACATCACGAATTCCCTCGACGTCAATATCTGAGATGCGTACAGGTACTTTGGTGTTTTTTTGAAGCAATGAGATAATTTCCATGCCGCGGCGGCCGCGTTGGCGGCGCATGCTGTCGGCGGAATCGGCAATGTATTGCAGTTCGTTCAATACAAACCGCGGGATGACCAAAGTACCGGTAATGAAGCCGGTTTGGGCAACATCGGCTATGCGCCCATCAATAATGACGCTGGTATCCATAAGGATTGGTCTGCCTTCTGCCTGGACCCGAGCATTGTCTTCAGATAGGACGTTGCTGCTGCGGGAGGAAAATGGATTGCGCAGAAAGGCAAGAATATCTTGCGAACGCGTCATAAAAACAAGCGCCCCTAAGTAGCTGAAAAGAATGGCAAAAACGGTGGGCAGTATTTGACTTAGAGGCACGGGCAGTCTTGAAAATGGAAAAGTGAGCAAAGAAGCTAAAATGAGACCGCTAAGCAGTCCTAAAAGACCTGCCACAAGTTTTTGGGTTGGAATTTGGATGAGCCGATTGATCAGCAGTTTTAGCGGGTTTAAAACAAGATGGGGCGTAAGCCAAAAACCCAGGGCACCGCTAAGCACTCCTAAAACTGCTGCAAGAATATAATGGGTAGATTCAGTGAAATGCAAAGAAAACAATTCGCTCAACCCAGAAGCTTGAAGCTGATCCGGCAGAGCGAATCCTTCAATAATACCTCCAATGGCTAAAATAATAAGTCCAATAATACGTGAAATAAGTTCTCCACTCATATCGAATATCGAAGCAAGCTTCGCCTCCTTGAAAAAAGAAAAAAATAAAAAATGTTAGATGAATGCCAAGTTTTTGGTACAATATAAGGAAATTTCTACTTGTTAAGGTGCAAAATATTCATTGCTACTTGATTCTATTTTACACCATTTTTATGAAGAATGAGTATATCTTTTTTGTTAATATTTTATAGCTCAAGTACAACATACGAAGTATAAGGTTTATTGAATAAAACATCTTTTTTATTAATATTTTGTAAATTTTTAGGGATAGAACTATGCAAAAAGAGCACCGCAACGCCTTAGATAAAGCCGCACAATTAGGAGAGCCATCCTATGTGTGGCGGGCCGGGCAGGAAAGACGGTTTAGCATGATCCGTTTAGCCATGGGGGATAGGGTAAAGGGGAAGGTGCTTGAAGATGGCTGCGGAGTAGGGGCTTATGTAACGCAGCTTAGCAATCTAGGAGGTGTTGTAGTAGGTCTGGAACGCGATGTTGAACGTGCACTTGAAGCAAGGAAAAAGAATGCTCATATCCTTTGTGGGGCGGGTGAAAACCTGCCTTTTGGGGAGGGAGTATTTGATGCGTTATTAAGTCATGAAGTGATTGAACATGTGGAAGATGATCGGAAGGCTATACGTGAGATGGCAAGAGTGCTTAAGCCCGGTGGGCGATTAGTGCTTTTTTGTCCCAATCGCGGCTATCCTTTTGAGACACATGGCATTTTTTGGCGGGGGAAGTATGTGTTTGGAAACATCCCCTTAGTTAATTATCTTCCCATTCGCTGGCGCAATCGTCTTGCGCCGCATGTAAGAGTTTATACACAAAAGGATTTAAGCCAATTATTTGATGAATTGCCGCTGAAGGTCGTGCAACGGACGTATGTGTTTGGGGCTTATGATAATATTATTCAACGTTTAGGCTGGATTGGACGCGCTTTACGCATGGTTTTGCAAGGGTTGGAAAATACGCCTTTGCGCGTGTTTGGACTTTCTCATTTTTGGGTTATGGAAAAACTATAAATCGTGTTTTTTATAGGATTAACCGATTCTAAAATCAATAATGCCATTATGGATGCTCCATTCTCGTCTGCATGAGGGGCAAATATAGGCTGTGGGAGTGGAAGCAAGCGGGTAGGCTTGGCATTGCGGACAGGCAAATACCAAAGAAGAAGGGGGTTGACTTAGGGTTTCAGGGTGGTGAACAGCGGAGGCGCGGAAAAATATGCTTGGCGCAAGCTGAAACCACTTGCCGCTTGGTTGAAGCAGCGTATCGAGATGGACTAAACTGCTCAAAGGGAGTATTCTTTTTAATATGCCTAAGCGCAATGAAGATACATTGCGCTTCTCTTGGATGGTAAAACCGTTTTGGATAAGCACTTGCTCCATCCATTTAGGGTGAAAGTCAAAATTCAATTTTACAAATTCAATTGGCTCTAGTGAGAAGGGACTCCATGTTTGCTTTCCTAACCAATATCTCAAGATAGCTTTGAGGTTGTGCTTATTGGCAAATTCCATCACAAGCACGCCGTTGGGCAGCATCACTCGGTGGATTTCTTGGATGGCTAGCGGAACATTGGCTAGATGATGAATAACGCGGATTGTTGTTACGCAGTCAAAACTGTGCGGAGCAAAGGGAAGACGGTAAGCGTTTGCAGCAACGTAGATAAACCTCGCAAAACCATCAGAAGACAGAGATGAGGAATTGGCAACGGAGAGCCGCTCTCGGGCTTGTTGGAGTTGAGTGAGGGAATAATCCAGCAGTACAATATGCTGAAAAGCATGATAGCGCGGGGTATTGCGGCCTGCACCAGCTCCAATTTCTAGCAGCCACTGCCCTTTGGGGGGCAATAGATGCTTTAAGGAAACAGCTTCAGCTTGGTCTTCATATTCCCTTCCCCCTTGCTCCCAAAAAGTGGTTTGATAATCTGAGTTTTCGTAATTGCAAAGGGGAGGGAGAGAAGGGGGATTAGAGGGAATTTGTTCCATTATATCCTCTGCCGATGGCATAGTAGTTAAACCCGAGACTGCGTACTTTTTCGGGATCGTAGATGTTTCTGCCATCGAAGATATTGGGGGAACGCATGAACGTTTTAATGCGTTCGAGGTCGAGGAATTTGAATTCATTCCAATCGGTAATAATCATGAGGAGGTCTGCGGATTCAGCCACTGCATAAGAATCAGGGCAAAGCTGCACCTCGGGGAGTAGAGAAGCAGCGACTTCCATAGCGACTGGATCATAAGCTTTTACGCGTGCACCTTCTTTGATGAGGGCTTTAGCAATATCAAGTGCAGGAGCATCGCGCATGTCGTCTGTATTGGGTTTAAAAGCCAGACCGAGCAAACCGATGACTTTATCCTGTAGAGAACCGAGCATCTCACGTACGCGATCTACAGCCATCTTTCGGCGGTCTTGGTTGATTTTCATTACAGCATGCAGAAGCTGAGGGTGATGTCCTTTTTCTTCTGCCATATGAGCTAGAGCCAAAACATCTTTTGGAAAGCAAGAGCCGCCATAACCTAAACCAGCATCAAGGAATTGTTTGCCAATGCGGGTATCGTATCCCATTCCAACTGCGACCTCTTTTACATCCGCGCCCAAGGCTTCGCAGATGTTTGCGATTTCATTAATGAAAGAAATTTTAGTGGCAAGGAAAGCGTTGGAGGCATATTTGATCATTTCAGCAGTACGCAGATCTGTTACGATAATGGGGGCACGCAAAGGGAGGTGCAGACGGGCAACTTTTTCTGCGGCTTCTTTGTTGAGACTGCCCAGAACAATGCGATGCGGATTCATAAAGTCTAAGATGGCAGATCCTTCGCGTAAAAATTCTGGACACGAGACAACGGCAAAATCTATTGGCTTAGGTTGATGGGTTTTAACAATTTCGGCTACCCAGTCTCCTGTACCAACGGGGACAGTTGATTTATTGATGATGATGAGCGGAGCGTGCATATTTTTGGCGATAGATTGAGCTGCTGCAGCCACGAAAGTAAGGTCTGCTTCACCTTCAACTCCTGGAGGAGTGCCAACTGCGATGAAAGCAAATTCAGCTTCCTTCAGGCCTTCTTGGTAGGACGTTGTAAAGCTCAGGCGACCAGCACGCAGATTGCGTTCTACTAGTTCTTCTAATCCCGGCTCATAAATTGGCATAATGCCATTGTTCAAACCTTGGATCTTTTTCTCGTCAACATCTAAGGCGACAACGCGATTGCCGAGATCGGCGAAACAGGCAGCAGTAACTAAGCCAACGTAGCCAACACCGACGACACAAATTTGTTCCATATAACCTCCTCAGTTGGAATTTTCTCCTTGTAATCATACCACAAGGAGAGCCAAATGAGAAAAAGTTGGATTAATTATATGAGTGATTGTCCAGAAATATGAAAATTTCAATTCGTTGAATTTGGTAAAATAACCACAAAAAAGAGAAATTTGTGGTATGATTAATACCTTGAACGGTTTAATATATCCAATATATTTAGTTAAGGTAGGGAAAAAATATGCAGATTACAAGACAAGCAGATTATGCACTCCGAACGGTGCTGTATCTTGCACGCTTAGGTACGAATCAGCGTGCCTCCACCAATAAGATTGCCGTTGAGCAGAAGATTCCTATCTCATTTTTAGCTAAAATTATCTCTCAATTGGCAGTCGCGGGCATGTTGGAAACCTCGCGCGGTGCACGAGGTGGGGTATCATTAGCCATACCACCAAGCGAGATTACTGTACTTTCAGTAGTAGAAGCCATTGATGGACCGATTTGGCTAAATGAGTGTGTTGCCGATCCAAAGACATGCTATTTTGGAAGCAATTGTCCATTGCATGAAATTTGGTGTAAAACTCAGGGAGAGATAGTGCAACGATTGAAAAATACCACATTCGATATGCTGGTAAATCATCAACACTAAGTCTTGCCCTGAAATCAGTTATGAACATCTCGCATAATCATGTTATTTGGACGTGGCTTTTATGCCTATTAATAATAGCCGCGGTGTTGTTTGGTTCGTTACCAACGGCTGATGCAGCACCGCTTTTTCAACCTACTCCTTTTAAAACTCCGACACCGGGAGCCGATGGAAGGATAATTTATATTGTACAAAAGGAAGATACGCTATGGAGTATTGCTGCGATTAGCGGAATTCCGGTTGAACGATTGCGCGAGATGAATGCTTTACGGCAAAATGAAGCTATTCATGAAGGGCAGCGAATATTTCTAGGGATGGGAGGTCCTGGAGCAGAATCGCCAACACCGTTGCCCACAGCTGTTCCGCCGACAGCCACTCCCACACCGGTGCCGGAGAAAGGGACGGCTAAATTGTGTCTGCTTCTATTTGATGATGTAAATGGTGACGCAATCCGCCAAGAGGAGGAAGTTGCCATTGCAGGGGGGGCGCTAAGCATTGCAAGCGTTGATGGCAAGATATCCATCTCGGGAGAGACAAAAGGGGGAGTGGATCCCATTTGTTATGATGAACTGGAACCAGGAGAATATAATATTTCGGTAGCGATACCTGCTGGTTATAACCCGACAACGCAAACCTACTATCGAATAGAACTGAAAGCGGGGGACGAAACCTATATTGATTTTGGAGCTCAAACACAAGCTGCAGCCACAGCCCCGCCGTTTGTTGAACCACAAACGAATACCCCTGTCGGTGATGAGGGAGGGACGATCCCCATTCTTGGTGTATTGGGTGCATTCTTTCTTTTGCTAGGAGTAGGCATGGCAATTTATGCGGTGAGGTTGCGGAGATAATTATCTGTAGAACTGATTAGGGCAGGGTTTACTTAGCGATCTAAAGCAAGGGGGCAACCGGCACCGCATTCTTTGAGCAAGGGGCAACCGCGGCATTTCTGAGGAGCAAAGCGGCGTTGACGCAGCCATTGGCAGAGATCATGCTGCCATATTTCTTCCCATTGATTTACTAGAATATTTCCGACCGGTTGAAAGTATGACTGACATGGCAAAACGTTGCCATTCGGTTCAATGCACATATTGTAAAGTGCAGCTGTACAACCTTTGATACCTAAATCCTGTTCTACAGGGTCAAAATGGCAGTACTGTGTGGGGGTGTACCAGATCAAACGCTGCTGATGATCTTGGGTGATTTCCTTAGCAATGGTCAGTAAAGTTTCGAGTTCGGTTTCAGCCAAGGGGTTTTGAATTTCTTTGCCTCGCCCGGCGAAAATAAGTGCATTTAACCCGATGGTTGGCACTCCAAGCTCGGCTAAAAATTGCAATGTCTCTTGCAGGTAGGGGGTATTATGACGAAGGAGAGTTGTGTTGGTCATCACATAAAGGGGGGATTGCAGGGCAAGGCGAAGGCCGGCAGTAGTTTCTTGCCAAGCGCCGCAGCTTTGAACAATATTGTCATGTATTGATGGATCGTGTGATTCTAGGGTGATTTGGACATGATCTAACCCAGCAGCAATGAGAGAATCTAGATAAGTTGGTTGACTTAGCCGCCGTCCATTTGTGTTTAAGCCACAAATGAATCCTTTAGCATGAGCATAAGCGATCAACTGAGGAAGATATGGTGATAGTGTTGGTTCACCGCCGGTAAAAACGAGGTGAGGAATACGCAATTCCCAGAGGCGGTCAATCACTTTTTTCCATTGATCGAGCGATAAGCTTTGTAAATGACGGTCAGTCTCGTTGTAGCAGTGAACGCAGTGATTATTGCAGCTATATGTGAGTGCTAAATCCATGCGATAGGGAGCCGAAGGTTCTGTGCTGAATGGAGGGTTGACATTAATGTTAAGATCGCAGATGGGGCAAGCTGCTTGGTGTTCAATGAGAGCTTGGATTGTTTCGCGAAAGTTTATAAAATCCTGTTCTATTTGTTTGCGATTGCCGTGGTATGTTTTAAGAATTTTATTTAAAGCTTCGTTTGGTGGAGTATCTTCGAGAATAAAAAATGTCATGCTGGCAGCGGTTGGGTTGAGGTGAAAGATGCGATTGGCATTGAGCACCAATGTACCTCTGCCATCTTCCTCAACTCGTAAGTGAAGAGTCATTTTTTCGCAGGAATCGTTACGCGCATAGGCATAAAGCCCTGGTTTTGGTAAGGTGCTTTTGGGTGGAGATGCTGGCGGTGGAGGTTTAAGGATCTTGGAGAACCATTGGTTTATCATAGAATGGCATTATGCAGATCGCTCTGCTCTTGATCAGCGACCACCGCCGGCACAGGCACAAGCACATCCGGCGCACGCACAGGCACAAGCGCAAGCACAACCGCCACCACTGCTTTTCTTCCAAGATGAAGAACTGGTTTTAGGCTGAGGGTTGGTGGCATTGGTGATGGAACTGGTAAAGCTGGTGATGTTCCCAACTAAATTGCCGGCAATGTTTTGCATTCCGCCAACTACATTGGCAGCGAAAGTGGAGCCGGGCAAGGTAGGCAGCGAGATGCTGCCTTGCGGGACGGAGGGGGCAGCAGTACTGGTTGGGCTGGCTCGGTGCATTGTGCTAGCACGAGCAAAGGTGGGATCATAACGCCACCACCAGTTCGGAACAAAAATGGGCTCCGTGCGAAATACCTCACTCGTTCGTCGTTCAAAGTTAGGATCTAATATTGTCCAATCTAAATTCTGGTTATACAATTCGCTTTTCACTTCAGGGGTTTGAGCACTTTGAACTTGCTGCCACGCTTTTTCTAAAATGGATTTGTAATAATCCACCGTCTCTTTGCGGCTGAAGCCTTTCATTTTTTCGGCTAAACTTTTAACAAGATTGACCATTAAATCCCGCAGGGCTATTTGCTGTTGCCTTTTATCTTTTATTTCACTATAAATTTTTAGAAATTCTTTTTCATAGGGGTAGAGGTCTTCGGGAAGGGGATCGGCTACCTTAATCTCAAGCGGTTCACGCGAGGTGATTTCAGCAGCGTTCTTTTTAAGGACAGAGAATAAAATCATGGTAAGGATTTTTTCCATTGGCTGTTCCATCAGTACTGCGGCTTCAACTGCAGTTAAGCCGCGTTTGATGCCATGCCCTTCAATGGAGATTGAAGGGGGCAGGTATTTCATTGAGCGGCGACGGGCGATGATGACTTGAGGAACAATGGATAGTGCGACGAAGAAGATTACGATGATACAAAATCCAAAGGGATTGCACAGGCAGTTAACTAGTTGGTCGAACGTCTCATTTGGGATTGCAGTTTTTTGAATGGCGGTAGGCGGTATATTGCGAGCAGGGAATGATGCCCCAAAGAGATAACCTTCTGAAGGGTTAGCAGCTGGGTTTTCCCAAGTATAGGTAATTCTGCCTAGATTGTCAATGTTGGCTGTGGGTTCAGCCGAAAAACCTGATGGGGCACTATGCCAGCGCGGTTCTTCAGGCTGAATTGAGGGGGGGAGGTGATATGTAACAGTTATTTTTGCTGTTCCGGAGACAAAACTACTGTCAAACCAAGTTGTTTTAAAGACCGCTGAGGCATATTGGGGGTCTTGATCATCTACGTATAATACATCGCGAATTCCAGAGATGGAGAAATGAAGTGTGCCACTTTTTCCAGGTTGAATTGCTTGGTTACCAAGCTCAACAGCTATGCCGGTTACGTAGGGAGAATCTTCAATACGCGATAAAGGCACACCATTAATTTCGGCACGGGCAGTACTGAGATCATAGTTTTTGTTAGGCAATCCAATGTCAACAACGTCAATTGGATCACCATTAGGATGATTAGTGAAAGTAATGGTGTAGTCTAAGGATAACGTGCCGTCCTCGTGCCAGTAGGTATGGACGATCATCTCGTCTATGGAAAAAGAATAATGTTGTGCCAGAGCTGCAGCAGGGAAAGACAGCAGCAGTAAGGTGATAAAAATAATTGTGAATAATCTTTTATTCATGAAGAGCCTCCTTACCATTTAGGCTCTTCGGTAAGTTGATAAGATACACCGCAGTAGGGGCAGGTTACTACGGGAGCACCGGCCACCATTTTAACGTTGTCAGGTGTTAGTGGACCACCGCAAGCTTTGCATTTGAGGCTTTCTAGCTTAATATCACCAGAAAGATCAACTTTATAGGTAATATTCTTTTCTTGCTCCTCGGCTGCCTTGCGGCGCTGAGCGAACCAAATCAACCCGAAGCCTATTAGCACGGAAATTACACCAATCAGCAGCCAGCCCAAGTTACCTTGAGGGCTAAAGGTTGCCCAAATGAAAAGAACGCCGAAAAATATCAAGATTGCCGCGGCGATATAAGCAATGATTCGAATAGCAGACATAACACCCTCCTCTATTGATAACAAAGCAACCGAATGTTCTGCCAAAC
Organism: Anaerolineales bacterium; assembly: GCA_034429745.1. Lineage (GTDB taxonomy): Bacteria > Chloroflexota > Anaerolineae > Anaerolineales > DRKV01 > JBAXBF01. The sequence continues at coordinate 21,338 of DAOUFY010000123.1, read as the reverse complement.
ACCTCTGATGTTTTCATTATACCATCAATCCTTAAGGGTGTAAATTTGACATTTATAGAACAAATGTACTATAATTAGATTAATCCAAGATCAGGAAAATTTGCAAAACTTTTATGTCTATCCTTAACACAATCAAGAAAATAATTTATCCTCAACGCGCGACGGCAGTCAAACCTCCTCAAGTGGATGATGCATATCCGCAAGTTTGGATTTCGACGACCGTCAGCCCGCATGATTACGATTCAGCAAAAGTCGCGGAACTTTATAATGATGCGCTAACCGCATGGCGGAAAAATCCGCTTGCCTGGCGGATTGTTGCGATCACATCGGATTACGTTGCAGGAGATGGGATTTCACTCTCATCACCTTACCGCTCTATGCGCCGTTTTATCAATGAGTTCTGGCATCATCCCAAGAATCAACTACATTTGCGTTTAGAGGCAATGTGTGATGAATTGACACGAGCGGGGGATTTGTTTGTGCTTCTCTTTCGCAATCCTCAGGATGGCATGTCCTACATTCGTTTTGTAACAAAAGACCGCATTCGGCGGATTGAGTCGGCAGCGAACGATTATGAGACAGAATTAGCTTATGAAGAAGTGAACTTGCTAGGAGAGGCAACTCGCTGGCTCTCACCGCAACACCCGGAATCACCTCAAGAAGGAGCGGTAATGCTGCATTATGCGATCAATCGTCCGTTGGGAGCATTGCTGGGGGAATCGGATTTAACTTCAATGCTGCCGTGGCTCATGCGCTACTCGCGCATGTTGGAAGATCGAGTGCGCTTGCATTGGGCTGTGCGTTCCTTTTTATGGTTGGTTACTGTGCCAACGAATAAGATTCGCGAAAAACAGCAGCAATATGCCCATCCTCCTGAAGCAGGGGCGATCATCATCAAGGATGATGCCGAGCAGTGGCAAGCAGTAACGCCTAATCTCAATGCAAATGATGCACAAGCAGACTTAAAAGCGGTGCGCGGAATGATTGATGCCGGTGCCGGCTTTCCTCCTCATTGGCGCGGGGAAGCTGCAGACGCAAACCTCGCTACCGCAACAGCGATGCAAGCTCCAACGGAACGGCACCTGCTGCGCCGTCAGCAATATTTCCTTTATATCCTGCAGGATATTACTTATCAAGCCTATCAACGCGCTTATCAATTGGGAAAGGTGCCGCAATTAACAGAACGGAACTACAACAAGCTGTTTACTGCACTGCTTCCGGATATTTCGCGTACGGATAATGAATCACTGGCAAAGGCTGCCCATATGTTAGCCCAAACTTACCAAGTGCTTGGATCGCAGCTTCCGAACTCAAGCCCAACATTGACTAAATTGTTTACTTCGTTGATCCTGAATGCCGGCGGGAATCCCTTAAGTGAAGAGCTGCTTGAGAAAATTCTACAAGAAATTTACCCCAATAATAATTCTAAATAAGGAGAAAAAACAACTGATGGAAATAACTGACATTTTCACTCAATTTGCCGCCCTTTCTGGGGTGTCGGCACTCATTGCTGCCTTGATCAATATTCTTAAAACGTTGTCTATTGTCAAAGATGGAGAGGCTCAGATTTATTCTTTACTGCTCAATTTTTTAGCTTTGGCAGGGCTGATTGGATTGAATTTGTTTTCACCACAAACCGATATTGCAGCATTGGATATTCAAGCCGAGAAGCTCGCGGAATTGCTGTTGATTGTCTTTGCTTATACAACTCAGTTGGGGGTTTCAAAACTTTCGCATAAGATTTTTAGATCTGCACCTTTCATAGGGAAGTCTTTTACTGCTGCGGAATGAATAGGTAAATTTTAGGGAAGAAGGCAGATGAAAGTTCTTCGTTTATCTTCAGCTGGCAAATTGCTGCATGCTCTTGAAGACAAGAAGTTTGAACCTATAGCTTTTAAGTGCCGCTTTGTTCGGGCTGGGTTTATTCGTTATGCTGACAATTCGCCGGCACCAATATGCATAGCAGCGGAGACATTACGGTTAGCGGTTGAGGAAGGCGCCTTCAATGATAAAGCTGTTTTTATTGACCACGCCGAACCTTGTGAGCCACCCTCGCTTCGCAACTTGGTTGGCAAGACAATCCATTCAACCTGGGACGAGCAGGATCAAGCTGTTTATGGCACTATTCAACTTTATGATACAGAAGACGGGATGGCGATAGCTGATTTGCTTCTGCAAATCCTTGCTGACCCAAAGCCGCCGGATATTGGTTTGTCGCTTGTCTTTTACCCCTCGCTAGAAGTATCGTCGGAAGCTACAGTTATAACGGCAATTAAGCATATTGAATCAATTGATATTGTTTTTCAGCCGGCGGCAGATGGAAGATTTTTACAACTGCTGAGCTCGGACAGAATGATAGGGAACGAAAAGAAAAAGCTCCCTAGTAATTTTCAGTTTGCTACAAATGATATGGAGAATGATATGACAATAGAATCATCAAGAGATATGGTTGGTGAGGATGAAGCCAAATTAGGGCAGGATATTGAAGCTTCTTTGACTGCTTCTTCTGCAGCGGAAATGGAGCAACGATTAGCTCACATGCAGCAAGCTCTTCGCTCGTATAGTTTTATTGCGAATCAGTCTTTGATTTTGGCATCGGATTTACCTCAGGTGGCGAAAGATAAGCTGCTGCAGCAATGTCAGCTTTACTCCTCGCCGGCAGAGGTTGCTCAAGCCATTAAAGCTGAAAAAGAATATTTAGCCTCTTTAGTTCAGGAACAGGTAATTCACATAGGCAATGTTGCCCCGAGGTCTTCCCAAATTCAAGGTGGAATGACTGGTTTTGATCAATTAACCTTAGCGTTTGAGGCTTTGCTTGATGGTGTTCGTCCACCGAATGGCATAAAACCGCTGAATGGCATTCGAGAATTTTATAATCTTATCTCGGGAGATTATGAATTAAGTGGTGTGTTCCATCCTGAACGAGTGATGTTTGCTAATGTAAATTCTTCGACTATGTCGAGTTTGGTAGCGGATGCGTTGAACAAGCGAGTGGTCAATGAATTTGCGAAATTCCCCAAATGGTTTGAGCCAATTGTCCGCGAGGAAGACTACCAAACATTGCAAGATATCAAATGGATCACTTTAGCGGGCATAGGAGCATTGCCTACCATTGATGAAGGCAATGCTTACCCTGAATTAGCTTGGGATGATAAGCGAGAGACAGCCTCTTTTATAAAGAAAGGTGGTTATTTGGGCATTACCATTGAAGCTATTGATAAAGATGATACCCGCAAACTGCGTACTGCTCCGGCTGCCTTGGCTCAAGGGGCTTACTTAACGTTATCCAAAGCTGTTGCGGAAATTTTTACAGATGCCACAAGTGGCTCGGCGGTAGGTCCAATCCTCTCGGATGGCTATACCTTGTTTGACAGCGTTCATCATGGGAATTTAGGTTCTAGTCCGCTTTCTTCCAACGCTTGGGCAGCCACGCGGCAGGCAATGCGCGATCAAACGGAGTTTGCAGCTTCGGGTGCTTCGGCAGCGGCATTGGGAATGCTTACTGCGCCAAAATATTTGCTTGTGCCTAATGAGCTGGAAAATACAGCATTGCAGATTTTGGGTGCAGCTCAGTCTGGTTCTGCTAATTATCTGGATAACGTTTGGGCTGAAGGCGATACCTTGACGGAGCGTATGCGCTCGGCGCGCTCACGGGTAATTGTGGTTGATTTGTGGACGAATCCTAAGAATTGGGCTGCAGTCGCCGATCCACTGCTGTATCCCACTATTGGTATTGGCTATCGTTATGGACGCGCACCAGAAATTTTTTCAGTAGCTAACCCAGTCTCTGGGTTAATGTTCACAAATGATACGATGCCAATAAAGGTACGCTTTTTCTTTGCCGTAGGGGCAATGGATTATCGCGGTTTGTATAAACACAATGTACCATAAATAAGGCTTGGCAATGCAGTTTCCTACCTCTTCAAGGGTAATTACCCAACAATTTGGTGAAAACCCAACAATGTATGCACAATTTGGTTTTCCAGGTCATAACGGAATTGATTTTGCGGGAGCATTGGGCGATCCGATATATGCTGCGGATGCAGGACTGCTGCAGATTCACCCCTTTGATCCGCAGGGTTATGGCTTGTATTGTACGATCACCCACAAAGAGAGCCTTACGTCATATTATTGTCATTTGCAGCGGCTGATTGCTAAAGACAAAACTACGCTAAAAGCAGGCGACTTAATTGGTTTTATGGGAAACAGTGGGTTTTCTACAGGTCCGCATTTACATTTTGGTTTGCGTAAGCTCACTTATGCCAAAAATGATGCTTATAAAGGGTACATTGACCCACTGCCTTACCTGCAAGAATCTGCCCTACCTTCATCCTTCTCCCAAACCTCCTTTTCTTCTCTGGTCTGTCCCTCTCCTACGGGAGAGGGACAAAGCCCAACGCTCAGCAGCCGTACATTAGATGAAAAAGGAACAGCAAGAGTAAAGGTTACTCTGCTTAACATCCGCTCGGCACCTTCGGTTCTAGCGCCGGTGGTTGGTGTCTTATATGAATCGGCGATATTGGGATATGAAAAGATGATTATCGTACAATCAGGCGGATGGGAAGATATATGGCTTTGCTTTGGCGAAGTTCTCTATATTGCTGCGGTTTTTCAAGGAGTAGCTTATGTCCAACTTGATAGAGGAACTCCATAATTTTACTCTTTATGATCCGTCATTGGCTCTCTCGATATCCTTGGGAATAGAAAATTTTATTTATGAGCAGATAGAAGGGTTGGCGCTGCCGCCGATTGAACGACATCTTGAAATTACGCCACTGCAGCATGGGGCAAGTGATTTTGGGTTTCATCTGTCGCCGCGTCAGCTCAAGGTGCAATTGACGATGAGGGCGCAAACTTCAGCAGAGTATTATCAGCGGCGCAGCAGTTTAATACAAGTTCTGCGCCCTTATCATACGCTTATTCCCTCCATCCTTGAGTGCCGGCTGCCAGAAGGCACCGCATGGCGAATGCAGGTATTCTGTACTTCATTGAGTTTTAGTGCAAAACCTAAAAGTAAAGACATCAATTCTCCTTCACCATTTTTACAGACTGCACACTTTACATTGGTTGCACCAAACCCAGTATGGACTCAATATACAACCCAAACGATAACCACTTTCTATCAAAATGATATTCCTTCAACGAAGGATATTGTATATAACGGCACATGGCTCGCCTATCCTTATCCGTTTTCGTTGCGCGGTCCTATTACTCACCCAATTATTACGAATTTAAGTGGCGGTATGAAACTCGATCTCAATACAACTATAGCACAAAACCAAACGGTATTCATAGATTTGCGGCCGGGTTATAAAACCATTATGAAAGGTTCGGAGTCCTTACTTCCAGCCCTCTCAGCGGATTCGGATTTGGAAAGTTTTGCTTTCTTACCGGCACCAGAAGCACTTGGGGGAATCAATAGTATTAAGGTGGAAGGGGCAAACTGCGGGGAAACGACTCGGGTTGCGATCGCTTTTACTCCAACCCGAATAGCACTATAACAAATTATGGCAGATTTTCTGTTTTTCAAAAATCAAGTCCTCAGTTATTTCAATGATTCAATGCAGATGCTTTACAGTGATGAGAGCATTGCACTCGCCCTTCGTTTTACTTTGCAGGAATACAGCGCATCTTTACCTCGACTTGAGGAGTATGTTTTTGAGTTGGTAAATTCGGGCAACGAGATTGAGCTTCCGCAGTCAATGGCTGCAGAGGGGGTACGCAAGGTGTATTATCCTTGGGATAGCACCAAATGTTATGCTGAACAAGTACCTAACCAAATCGTTCGCTGGAATATTGATGTTGTGGCAGAAAGGCTTGTGCTTACATTGCAAACCAACACAGGAACACCTCCGCAAGCTGGCAAGGAGCTGCGCTTGCTGCTTGAAAAGCAGCATACCATTGCAGGCTTGGATGAAGCGGCTACAACAACAGTCCTGCAAGCTCATCTTAATTTGCTTTTGCAGGGAACGTTGGGCAATTTGCTGCTGTACACGGCTTCCAATCGAGGGGATATATTGGATAAGAACTTATGCGAACGGTTAGCTCAGACTCGGCTTGCTGCGTTTCGGCATATGCTTGCAGAGATCACAAACCAATTTGATCGAAGCCAAGCGATTGTGATGTGGCAAAACAAAAACAGCATTCCTCCCATTTACTAAATAGGATGATGTAGATTCTATGCTTTATCTTGTGATAATGAATCAAAGTGGAGAGGTTGTAGCCCGATTTTCGGATTTTCTTTCACTGACTTCAGAAAAGATTATTAATGGGGTAGGTACGATTCGTTTTTCAGTGCTTGCTTCTCACCCTGCCTGCCAGTATATCAAAGTATATCATATTGTCCAACTTTATCGGTGCGAACCGCGTCAGCAGGTTGGTTGGTATCAGGAAAATCTTGGCATCATCTTGGATATTAAATATTCTATTACAGCAAATCAAGCGCCACAGATTGAAGCAGAAGCTTTTCATCCTAATTTCCTGCTTTCGACCCGCATTGTGGCTTATTTAAGTGGGGTACAGAATCGATCGCAGTTTTTACAAGTTCAAACAGGAGTGATAGCCAAACAGCTGGTAATTTGGAATGCGACAACAGCAGCGGGATTAGAACCACATCGTCTGCGCGATGGTCAGCATACGTTATTTCCCATTCAGGTTCAAGTGAGTGCGGATTCAGGAGCGAGCATAGATTTTTCTTGTCCGCTGCACAACTTGTTGACTGCGCTTCAGCGTTTGGCTATTGTTGGAAACGGAAACTTTGAGTTGGCATATATCGGTGGGGGAAGATTTGAATTTCGGTGGTATGACGGCGGAATGGGGACTGATCGGAGCAATATTGTTTTGTTTGCATTAGCCAGAGGCAATATGGCGAACCCATACTATGAATTGAAAAGCAGTCAAGAGGTAACGGCAGTCATTGCAGCCGGCAGAGGTGAAGCTATACTTCGTCAAGTTGCTGTAGGCTATTCAGCTGATTACAGCGTTAAGCGAGATATTGAAGCATTTACTTATGGATCGGCAGCCGCTACATATGAAGGCTTGTCAACCTTAGCTGAAAATTTTTTCAGGCAGCATTCTGCGACCCCAAAACTAACCTTTGATGTTGTGCAAACGCCAACAGCCTATTACGGCAAGCATTACTTTCTTGGAGATATTGTTTCAGTTCATAACCCATTTACCGATGAAATTTTCACTTCCAAGATTCACGCAGTGGCATTGTCGGTGCTGCCGCAGAAAGTAGGGAGTGTTCAGATAGCTATCTCGTTAGCTTCAAGTATATTAGAAGGGGAAAGCTTGAATCCATGGCTTTTCTCCTCAATGACCGATGCAGTCTATATGGATAATTATACAAATCCCACCCTGGATGGGGCTTGCTTTATGGATGAGGTGTTTGATATGCATCTTGACGGAGCTGGATTTTTAGATGAATTTTTAGCTGAACCGCTGGATGGCGGCACCTTATCACCGCCACCCGGCTAGAAAGGAGAGGAATGTCCACAAGAACTCGAATACAGGTTAGACGCGGCAATCAAGCTGATTTACCTACCTTACTGCCAGGGGAAATGGGTTTCGCCCTTGATACAGAAAAACTCTACATTGGAGCGGTAAGTAAAAATGTACTGATTAACCCCTCAATTCCAGTAATGCCTTCGTTATGTCAAGGCAGGTTGTCCTTTAATGCAGCCAACCCTGTTCCAGAATCTGAGATAAGCTATGCTACGGACCTGTTCTTTGTCCCGTATTGCGGCAACTTGATCTCTTTATATGATGGGAGCACGTGGGATGTTTTTACTTTCTCAAATGTCAGTTTCAGTTTGCGAGCAGTAACCTATCCTTATGGATATCCTTATGATGTTTTTGCATATGAGCAAAATGGAGCCGTAGCTTTAGCTATAGTCCAATGGGTTAATGATACAACGCGCAGCGTACCCTTAGGTTATCAAGACGGCATATTGGTGAAATCAGATGACAGCACGTACCGATATCTTGGATCATTTTATGGAGGCTATCGGTCAGGGTATGCGGGGATTTGGGGTTTTGATACATTGACCCAACGTTATCTGTATAACCATTATAATCAAGTGCTGCGACACGGGTTTTCTTGCCCAAATTACAGCAATAATAATGCTGCGACAACTTATTCTATCAGCAGCGGTACGACCATGGCGACAGTGAACCCCATGATTGAATTTATGATTGGTGCCCCAAGCGGAGCATGTATTTATAGTTCACTGATGTATCGAGTTACCTCTGCTTCTGGTGCTACTGCCCACGTTGGCATAGGGTTGGATAATACGACAGACGTTCGCTGCTGCACGACAATACCCAGTGCTACCCAAGAATCAGGAAGTTTGACAATGCCGCTTTGGGTTAGCGCAGGTATGCATAACTTACGTTTTAAGGCTGGAGCGGTTACATCTGCTGCAACTTTTACTGCGGATGATGGCCGTTACGGCGCAGCAGCCGATGTGCCGGTGAGTTATTTGACATTGTTGTATGCTGGTTGATTCTCTATAAGCTTACCAAAATATACTTTCATTCTTATGGGGGTAAAATTCGCCTTTTGATAAAACTCTACGACATTATAGGGACTATCTGGGTCTGCGTCCAGCGTAGCATAAGCGAAGCCGTTTGCGTGAAAGGCATGCAGCGCATAATGCAATAAGTATTTGGCAATGCCTCGATTGCGCCAAGAAGGTTTTATTCCCAGAATATTTATGTGGGCGGTGCGTATATTTTCGGTGGAGTGTTCTTCAGTCAGTAAAAAACCGATCAGTTCGTTTTCAGCGAAAGCGATGAATGATAGTTTGGGCAGGAAGTTGGGTTTGTTGATCCATAACTCCTGCCATGCAGGGAAGGAAGAAACTTGTAAAAGCCAATCATCTTGAAAGCTCTCTTGATAGACTTGGTAAACATGCTGACTATGGCTAGAATCGAAAGGCTGCAGGGTGCATGGAGATGGCAAAGCAGGCAGAGAATAACGCTGGACATCACTTAGTTCTTGGCGCATGTGAAGCGAGAATCGCAGAGGGTAAAATCCAGCCTTCAAAAATGAGGAACAGCGGGTTTGATCATCCTGCCAGCTGCTTCCAAGCAACCAACACCCTTGCGTAGGATCAGAGGAGTAGTTGCATAGAGCAGAAGAAAAATGCTGGCGACTGATAGAGAAGAGCCACGCAAAGAGAGGGTCTTCCAGTACTTGAGGGGAGAGGCCAAATTGATCAAGATTGGGGTGGATTTGAATCCACACTTCGGCTTGATTTGGGCGATGGGGGGTGCTTAGCAACCAACAGAAGCCAAGCAAAATAGGATCAGGCTGTTCTTTAATAAATATCAGGCAGCTTTCTTCTGCGGAAAAACGCGGGCTTTGAAGGATGGCTTGAACATCCTTGAGTTGCATGGTAGAAATGGTGTGAAGCGCTTGAGCACCATTATGAATAAGTGAGAGGATAGCTTGTGCATCGCAAAGCCGGGCGTTGTGCCAAAACAAGGCTGGAGGGAGATCCAAGTTCATGGAGCTGGAGGAAAAGGCATGCGCAGCACTTGGTGCCAGCCGCGATCAATTTCCCAGGGATAAACGATGTAGGCATCGGTGATGGCGGCATAAAAGTCAGGACGTTGTTTGAAGCGGTTGCGGTGGGGGTTAAAGTGGAGCACGCAAGTGTATGGATCTCCTTTGCTGGATAGAACGCGGCTGCGCACGGCGTTCATTGTACGTCCGGAGCCCCACACATCATCAACGATGAGGACGCGTTTCTCTTTGAGGAGTTCTTCCTCTGGAAATTGAATAAAAACCGGCAGAGCACACAACCCTACATCAATTTCTTCTTTGGAGCCGCGCCGTTTAACTTTGCTGTCGCCAATGTCTGGGAAATCCACTGCTGCGGTAAAAATTTGGTAGATATCCATCGCATGAGCTAAAAGTCCACCTGGGATGATACCTCCGCGCGTAATAAGCAGCATGCAATCTATCCCAACCTCTATTTGGGGAATGAGGTGGTCAATGAGTTTATTAACATCATCCCAAGTTAGTACTTCGCGACGTGAGTGTTTTATCATTCTAGGTTATATTTTAATCTGAATGTTGTACTTTGTCTAACAAAATTACAGAAATGCAGTAATTTTTGTACCTTGAGGTTTGCCTTGAAGGGCATTTTCGATGGCTTTTTCTTGTTCTCCTGAAAAAATATAGACGACAGTAGAGCTGCTGCTTTTAATCATAGCTAGACTTTGTTTAACTTTAGCAGCCATTCCACCGGTTACATCAGGTGCGCTAGAGCCTTGCAAGGAGGAGTTGGCATGGTTTTCGAAGAGATCGGTGTTGGGTGCAATCACATCCAGCAGGCGAGTACAAGCGGGGTAGTCTGCCCAGACTCCCGGCTCAATGCCGGCGAGCAAAACTTGCTGCGGGCGGAAATGAGGGACAAGATGAACGAATAAATCTTCTGTGGAAAGTATGCAGCCACCGAGCCTTTCATCAAAAATAACATCCCCTTGAATGACCGGCAGCAGTCTTGCCTCGAGTGCCGCGCGCAAAGGCTGAATGTTCCAAGCAGTGATCTCTTTACTGCGGCTGATGATCATCGAAAGGGGTGAAAGTGAAATGGCGGGTAGCCCCTGCTGCTGTAGAGCGTCTATTACCATGCGATTGAGAAGATTAGCAGCATACCAGACTTGGGCAAAACCCATCCAACCCGCAGAATCCTGAACCCCGTCTTGGGTGTTGTGCTTTTTCGCTTCGCTATGCCCAAAAGAGCCGGAACCATGTCCGATTAAGAGGCGCAGGGAAGGATTTTGAATCCAAACCCGAGAGATTTCTTTTGCTGCTCTTTCTATAACATCCTGCCGTGCAGTTAAAGGCTTGGATTTTTCTGTAATAAGAGAGCCACCGAGCTTGATGAAGATTAGGGGATAATGGTTATCTTTCTCTCTCATACATTATCAGACAAGAATTACTATTCATAAGCTAAAACTTCACGGACAGTAAGTTGGCTGGCATTACGGGCGGGGATGAAGCTTGAAGCAATGCTGATGATCACCACTAAGATCAACCAAATTCCTACGCCGAGCAGGGAAAACTCGTATGAGAGAGGCACACCCAACAGCGAGTTTCCTACCACGTCGCTGGTTAATTTGCCTAAGCCTAAGGACGCCAATGAACCTAACAGCCAGCTTAAACAGCCAATAAATAATCCTTCTAAGATAAAGATTAAGCCAACGCTACGATCTGATGCTCCAACAGCGCGCATAACACCAATTTCGCGGGTGCGTTCGATAACGTTGATGCTCATCGTTCCCATTAAACTGATTCCCCCCACAATGGCAAGCAACAATGCCATTAAGAGAAATAATACGGTGAGGATATCAAAGAATGCTTTGGCTTCTTCCCTTTCATTTGAAGTGGTAATGATGCTTGTCAGCCGGAAGCCTAGTTTGCGAAGCCTTTGTTCAGCAAGGTTGGAAAAATGAGCAATGCTTGCAGGATCGTGTTGGGTGCTGCGGATCAATAAGGTGCTTGCTCGGCCGGTGTTGCCGCTGATTTCAGCGATGTAATCGTACGGGGCATAGGCAATTGGTGCACCTTGACCCAGACAGATGCCGACGATGATAAATCTTTCATCCTTGCCATTGACTTTTAATGTAATATCGCTCCCAAGGCGCAGATCGGGTTCCTCTTTAACTAGGTTTGTATTAATTACAATGGCATGGCGATCTTCCGACGTAAGCCATCTGCCTTGGGTAATGGTCGGGGGTAAGATGATTTCTGATCTTGGCTTTGGTGCAAAGATGTAGATCAAGCCGCTTTCGGTGCCATTGGGGCGCACGCGCCGGCTGGCAAACTGCAGCCACACATCAGCTTTTTCTGCGTTGGGTATTTGCAATGCCTCTTGAATAAGAACTTCTGAACGGTATGGTTTGTTGAAGGTGATCCAAAGATCAAAACCGTAAAGGCGCAACATATCATCAACGGTGCGCATCATGGAGGCATTGATGCTGAATACATTAGTGAATATTGCGCCAGCAAACGAAAGCGTGGCAATTGTAAGCAGCAATCTTCCTTTTGATCGAAAGGTGTTGCGGAAGGCAATAATCAGTGGACAAGATAGAAAAAACCGATTGAACAACAAGCTGCCGCCTTCTACAATCAGTTCAAAGCGGCTAGTCTTTGCAAGAGTCCTGCTCATGGGTACGGCATTCATTGCTTCTGCAGCTGAAATGCTTAAATTTGTCAATAGCGGATATAAAGCTGAGAGGAACGGTACAAGCAAGCCGACGACAAGCTGGATTGAGATGGCTTTAGTTGGAAGATCTACTTGGGTGAGGTCGAAATTAAAATAAGATGCCATGAATTTGCTCAATTTTTCTGCGCCAATAATGCCTAAAGGGATAGAGATGAGAGTTGCGACTGCAGCAAAACAAAGGACTAGCGCGAGATACAACCCCATGATTTGGGCACGACTTGCCCCAACCGCTTTCATAATGCCAATTTGACGGATTTGTTGGGCAATCATGGAGGTGAAGGTGTTGATAATTAGGAAGGCACTGAGCAAGAGAGAGAATAAGCCCAGTCCACTGAGCACGAGGATAATGGTTTGAAGGACATCATCCAAAGGAACCTGACCCGGCTCGGCTACCAAGCTGAGTGGAATGGTGTAACCGCTGCGCTCGGCTTTGTCCTTAACCATATTGATAATTTGTTGGGCGCGAGCTTTATCTTTAGCATTTTTTGCTACAACAGCCAGCTCGTTAAACCCTTGTGGTTCTCCGAAACAATCCAAGCCGTCAAAAGAGACATAGCCATAAGGAGTACCATCAATTTGGGAAGGAAGTTGAACTAGATCGTGAACAATACCAGCAATACGCATGGTGCAGTGTTTACGGTCTGCGGTTTCCATAATCAGGAGATCACCTTCTTTTACGTTCAGGAAACCAACACTAGAACGCTCAATGAGAATTTCCCGTTTGGCAGGAGGATATGCACCACTGATAGGAAAAATTTTGTTGACGCGGATATCTTTATAATCTTTGAGGGCAAACACGGTAAGGTCGCGCCATTGCTCTTGCTGAGGCACATAGACACGCACGGTAAAAATACGACGTGCGTCTGCGTCAGCAACTTCATCCATGCGGCGTACAGAGTGGACAAAGTCTTCGTCGAATGATTCGAGTGTGCGCACAACACCGCTGGATGGATTGACACGAGCGAAATTTTTAGCTAGCTCTACCGAAAGGATGCTGCGGGAATTGATGGTTGTACCAACAGCAAATAACCCTACGGTTATGGATAGAACAATAAGAATCGAGCGGGTCTTATTGCTCCATATATCATGTAGGACTTTATACCAAGGCGACGGCAGCAGCATGGTGAACTCCTTGTGTGGCATTGGTATCGCTCATAATCATTCCATCGTGAATGGTAATGATGCGCTGAGCGCGTTGGGCTAAGTCGGGATCGTGGGTCATCACGATTATGGTTTTTCCCTCAGCCGAGAGGTTGGAGAATATTTCATAAATTGCCTTCGCCGTAACTGAATCAAGCCGCCCAGTGGGTTCGTCGGCAATGAGAATGGGAGGATCGTTGGCTAAAGCACGAGCAATAGCAATCCGCTGCTGTTGCCCTCCGGAAACCGCGTTGGGGTATTTATTGGCATGCTCGGCTATGCCAACCTGCTCCAATAACGCTAAGGCTCTTCTTTTGCGCTGCTGCAGACTGCCGTAATGGGCAAAATCCATTGGCATAGTTACATTTTGCAAAACGGTTAAGCTAGGGATTAAATGAAATGATTCAAAGATAATGCCGATGTTTTTGCCGCGCCAAGCAGCAGCTTGAGCTTCGTTAAGTTGGTGGACAGCTATGCCATCAATGTAGATTTTGCCTTGCGTTGGACGATCAAGAGCAGTGATCATGTTCACTAAGGTGGTCTTACCGGCCCCGGATTTGCCCAAAACAGCAACATATTCAGCGGTTTGAATAATGAGGTTGATGCCGTTGAGTGCGATCACAGGACCTGCTTCACTACGGTAATGCTTATGCACATCCTGCAATTCGATCATGGTATTGTCTCCTTGTGGCTAGATTTGTAATTATACCACAATGGACGAAAGCAAGCAGGGAGACATGGGGGGGTACTTTGGAGCCCTCACCCCCGGCCCCTCTCCCACAAAGGGGAGAGGGGGGATATTAAGCCTGCATTCCGTGGGCTTTTCTCCCACGAGGGGAGAGGGAATACGGCGCTGTGAATACCCAAAAGACAACTACCCGGCCTCTCTCCCACGAGGGGAGAGGGGGGTGAAACTCACTGCAGAATGCTCATCTGCAAGGGGAAAGGAGTGGGATATTAGGACTGTGTCCCGAGGATCTTCTCTCACAAGAGGGGAGGGATGATCGTGCTTATTAAACCCTCACCCCAAACCCCTCTCCCACAAGGGGAGAGGGGAAAGATTACTGTACCGAAGACAGTTTTTCTTCATTTTCCTTCAAAGTTTAATTTATTAACCCGACTTGTTTGCCTACTTTTTCAAACACTTCGAGCACTTTATCCAACTGCTCATCAGTGTGGGTAGCCATGTAGCTGGTGCGCAGCAGCTGCATGCCGACAGGTACTGCAGGTGATATGACAGGGTTGACAAAAACACCGTTATCAAGCAGGAGCTTCCAGGTGAGGAAAGTAAGCTGATCGTCGCCAATGATGATGGGTATGATGGGGGAAACAGACCTGCCAATATTGAAACCAAGTTCGCGGAAGCCTTTGCGCATTTTTTCTGCGTTGCGGTTAACTCTTTCGATTCGTTCAGGTTCTTCTCGCATGACCTGCAGGGCAGCTAGCGCAGCCGCTGTGTTGGCGGGGGGGATGCTGGCAGAGAAGATTAAGGCGCGGGCAAAGTGTTTGATGTAATGCACTACATCTGCATCACCAGCAATGAAACCACCAAGTGAAGCGAAAGACTTGCTGAAGGTGGACATGATCAGGTCAATTTTATCGGTTACACCAAAGTGTTCTGCTACACCGCGTCCACCACCAAAAACACCCATGCCGTGGGCATCATCCACCATGATGCGAGCTTGATACTTTTGCATTATGGGGATCATGTCGGGGAGGGGAGCGAGGTCACCTTCCATGCTGTACAGTCCATCTACAACAACAAGTTTGCCGGCTTCAGGTGGAATGGAGGCAAGCGCTTTTTCAAAGTGCTGAAGGTCGTTGTGATTGAAGCGTACAATTTTGCCGAAGGATAAACGCGCACCATCTACAATGCTGGCATGATCCTGCTTGTCTAGGATGACGTAATCGCCACGTCCTACGAGGGCACTGATGGTGCCAAGATTGGTCTGCATACCTGTAGAAAATATGAGTGCAGCCGGCTTTCTGACCCATTCTGCTAGTTCGTGTTCTAATTGCTCATGTAGTTCCAGCGTACCGTTGAGGAAACGCGAGCCGGTGCAGCTTGTGCCAAAGCGTTTTAACGCTTGGCAGGCAGCCTCTTTGACTTTGGGGTGAGTTGTCAGCCCAAGGTAATTGTTTGAACCGCACATAATGACCCGTTTGCCGCGGAATACTGACTCGCTGCCTTCGTTTTCTGAAAGAGCCAAAAAATAGGGATAAATGCCTTTTTCAATTGCTTCTTTTGCTTCTGTAAATTGATAGCATTTCTCGAAAATATCCATAAAAAATTACTCCTTTTTTGATGAGTGCGTATCTTTATTTATGAGTAAAGCAGGTTAATGCTAAAAAACTACGGGTTTTCATGCCGTAGGTAGAAAGCATAAGGCAGTAATTCTCTAAGGTTTACTTCGTGGATGACATTACCTTGAGCATTAATCATCAGCACGAGGAGGTCTAGCCCGAACTCTGCCAGCACCTGACGGCAAGCTCCGCAGGGTGAACCGCCGTCTTCAGTGGCTACAGCAATGGCTAAGAATTCTCTCTCACCTTCTGAGACAGCTTTGACCACTGCGGTACGTTCGGCACAAAGGGTAAGGGGGTATGAACTGTTTTCTACGTTGACGCCGCTGAAGATTTTACCGCTGCGGGTAAGCAAAGCAGCTCCTACGGCATAATTTGAGTAGGGTGCGTAGGCTTTTGTTCGAGCTGCTAAGGCAGCTTGAATAATTGCAGATCGCTGTTCAGGATTGATCATTTTTGTCTCCTTGAGGAATTCTTTGCACCCGCACTTGGCGAATGCGTCGTTTATGTACTTGAACGGGAGTGAGCAGCAGATCGTCAACAGTGATGGTTTCTTTTTCGGTGGGAATGCGACCTAATAATTGATAGATTAAGCCGGCTAAGGTGTCAGCTTCATCGGTCGGCAGATTGCTGCCGAACAAATCGTTCACGTCGTCAATATCCATTTTGCCGGAACAGAGGTAGTCGTCTTCTCCTATCTGCTGATAATAAATTTCTTCACCTTCGTCAAATTCATCGCGAATGTCGCCAATGATTTCTTCGATAATATCTTCTAGCGTTACAAGCCCAGCTACCCCGCCGTATTCATCTACTGCGATTGCCAGGTGGACGTGATTGGTTTGCATTTCTTCTAGCAATTCATCCACTTTTTTTGCTTCGGGGACAAAATAAGCTTTGCGCAAAATGGAGCTGAGTTCCTGATGGGTTTGCTGAGGGAGACTGATAAGCTTGAGCAGGTCTTTCGCATAGAGAATGCCTAGGATATTATCAATGGTTTCTTCATAAACCGGCACGCGAGAAAAGCCGCTTTCGTTTAGGGTTTGCAAAGCATCAGATATGGAAGCTTGGCTTGGCAAAGCAACGATGTCAATGCGCGGTACCATAATCTCCCTTACAACAGTATCTCCCAGTTCAAAGATAGAATAGATCATTTTTCTTTCTTCTTGCTCCAGGACACCGCCTTGTTCGCTGGCATCAACCATAGATTTAAGTTCATCTTCGGTTACAAGGTGGCGGAATTGCGTGAAGGATTGCTTTGCGGGTGAAAGCAGCAGCGCCGGCACCAGAAAGGGAGAGAAACCGCGTTCTAAGTAGTGAATATAATCAATCCACCGCAATGCCCAACGTTCAGGGTTTTGCTGAATGATTTGGGTTGTGATCATCTCTGCCCAAGCCAGAAGGATACTTAAAAGCAACATGGCTGCGAGCCACAGCAGAAAAGATCGGCTGCTGAAAACCTGCAGCAATGGCAGTTCACCGGATTCGGGCAGCAACCAGAACAGCATGATGTAGATTGAGAGGAACATAAGAAGCAGGATGATTCTGCGCGCCCATTGCAAGCTGGTAATCGCAGAAAACCAACGCAGCGGCGCATCAATCAAGGAGAAGATCTTCTGGACAGCCTGCGGCTGCTCTTCTTGGAGAGATATAAGCCGCGCGCGGCTTACTCCAGAAAGCGCAGAAATTGCTCCGTAGAGAAAAATATCTACGATAATAAAAATAAATAAAATCAGGAGAAAAAGGAAAGTAATATCATTCACTGATTTTTGTGCTTTTGACGCGGGCTGGTACTCCAATGGCTAGAGCGTTTTCCGGGATGTCGCGGGTAACTACCGCGCCGGCGCCCGTACGCGCTCCTTTGCCCATCTTTACTGGCGCAACCAGCATCGTATCACTGCCGATGAAGACATTATCCCCGATTTCTGTGTGGTTCTTCTTTGTGCCATCATAATTGCAGGTGATTGTACCGCAGCCAATGTTAACATTTGCCCCAATCGTTGCATCGCCGATATAAGAGAAATGCCCCATTTTGGTGTGAGGTCCTAAGTAGGATTGTTTGATTTCACCGAAATTGCCAATATGTACCCCTTGGGCACAGTGAGCTCCTTTGCGCAGGTGGGAAAATGGACCTACATCAACATCATCTTCCAGCTTTGCATGCTCGAGTACCGAAGCGAATACTTGGCAGCGGTTGCCGATTTGGGAATCTTCTATGATGGTATTAGGTCCTATAAGGCAATCCTCACCGATAGTTGTTTTGCCGCGTAAATGGGTATTGGCAGCGATAATGGTATCTTGTCCGATTTGCACTTCGGGTTCGATTGTAATGGTAGCTGGGTCTTCTAAAGTAACGCCGTTCAGCATCCAATGGCGGTTGATGCGCTGCCGCAAAATTGCAGCTGCTTCAGCTAGGTGAAGGCGATTATTTACTCCAATAGCTTCATGCGAATCGGTAAGGGCGAGGGCAGCAACGCTTAATCCTTGAGCGACGGCTAACCCGATCAAGTCTGTAAGGTAGTATTCCCCTTTGGGAGACAAAGGCACCTGAGGCAACGCTGAAAGCAGCCAATCGCGTGAAAAACAATAAACGCCTACATTTAACTCATTGATCTTCAGCTGCTGAGGTGTGGCTTGAGCTTCTTCAACGATGGCTTGAACATCCCCATTTGATGAGCGGATGACGCGCCCAAAGCCATGGGCATCCTCGAGGTGTACAGTAAGCATTGTGATGGGACCGCGGTGCTGCTGCTGGGTTTGAATGAGGCGTTGCAGAGTCTCGGCAGTGAGCAGCGGCATGTCCCCGTATGTTACCAAGATCAATGCCGGTCCATCTTTCAGCAGGGGCATAGCTTGCTGGACAGCATGAGCAGTGCCTAGCTGCCGTTCCTGCAGGACATAGCGTACGCGCTCACCAACGGTTTGGCGAACTGCCTCCGCTCCATGGCCAATGACAAGCAAGGGAGGACTTTGGGTAACTTTTTCAGCCGCTTCAATGGCATAAAAGATTAACGGTTTGCCCAGCAAGGGGTGCAGAATTTTTGGCAGTTTAGAGTGCATCCGCACTCCTTGGCCGGCTGCCAAAATGATTGATTGAACATCCATGCTAAGGTGCTCCTTTTTCAAGGAATAGAATAATATGATGCAGTGCGCTAATTGTACCATATTTTAGGCAGGGCAAGATTTTTTTGATGTTATAATTGAGCAACCTTGAATGCTGAATTTTCAGCGTTTTTACCTGAAATATGAACGGAGAAACTTGTGTTTTTGGTACAGCAGTTTTTTAGTTTTGTTGAAGTGGATTGGATATAAGGAGCAAAGATGATACCCATCCGAGATACGGTTCATGCACGCTCGCTGTCGGTGGTTAACTGGATGTTAATCACGCTTAATGTGCTGGCTTTTATGTTTATGCTCTCTTTGGGAAGAGGGAGCGAATTATTGGTGAATGTCTTTGGGGTTGTACCTGCCCGCTTTATTCATCAACATAACCTTTATAACTTCATTACTATTTTTACTTCGATGTTTTTGCATGGCGGCTGGGCACATTTGATCAGCAATATGCTGGCACTGTATATTTTTGGCGATAACGTGGAAGATAGGATGGGCAGTTTCCGGTATTTGCTGTTTTATCTGCTGTGCGGTCTTGTGGCTGCTTTTGTGCATATTGGATTCAACCCAAATTCCAGCATGCCTACGATTGGAGCAAGCGGAGCAATTAGCGGAGTGCTGGCAGCGTATGTGCTCTTTTTCCCTACCGCACGAGTGATTACCTTAGTGCCTTTGTTCTTTTTGCCATGGTTTATTGAAATCCCGGCAATGATTTACCTAGGGATGTGGTTTTTCTCACAACTGCTCAATGGTTTGTTTACAGTGGTGAGCGGGGTGCAAGCATTTGGCGGAGTGGCTTGGTGGGCTCATATCGGCGGATTTTTAGCTGGAATGATAGTAGCTCCTTTGTTTGCTAAAAGGCATTATGTACGCCGAACGTATGTTGATGAGTATTATCCTTGGTAAACTTGAACGCTAAGTAAAAAGGAGGTTTTGATGGACTTTTTCTCTCTGCTGTGGATATTTTTCATCATCTCTTCACTGCAGCCTATTTTGCGTCAAAAGATTTTAGAGATGGAGCGTTTTAAACTGCTCAGCCGCCTTGAACGGGAAAGGAACAGCCGGGTGATTGCACTCATACATCGTCAGGAGACAATGAGTTTGCTTGGTTTTCCCCTTGTCAGGTATATTGATATTGATGATTCGGAAGCTATTCTGAGGGCGATTAAGATGACGGATGAACATGTGCCGATTGATTTGATCGTTCATTCACCGGGCGGTTTGGTGCTAGCGGCGGAACAGATTGCTCATGCGCTGAAAAAGCACCCGGCAAAGGTAACGGTTTTTGTGCCGCACTATGCCATGTCCGGCGGCACGCTGATCGCTTTGGCAGCAGATGAGATTGTGATGGACAGTAATGCTGTGTTGGGTCCGGTAGATCCGCAATTAGGGCAGCAGCCGGCCGCTTCTATTCTGCAGGTATTGGAGCAAAAACCAATTGAAAAGATTGATGATGAAACACTCATCTTAGCGGATGTTGCCAAGAAAGCCATCAAACAGGTGAAAAATACAGTGATTGAATTGCTGCGTGACAAGATGGATGAGGAAAAAGCAGAAAAGATTGCCACCACCCTAGCAAGCGGAGTGTTTACGCATGATTACCCGATAACGGTAGAGGAGGCGCAAGCTTTAGGGCTTTCTGTCAGCACTGATATGCCGGCGCTGATTTATCAAATTATGGCGCTGTATCCGCAGACGGCTCAACGACGCCCGTCAGTAGAGTTCATTCCTGTACCGCGTTCGCGCAAGTCGGAGCTGCCGCGCGAAACAGGTTGATTTCGTCCCACGTCTTTATCCTATAAGAGGATTTCTTCCTCATTCACACTCTATCTCACTTGTGATAGATGGGGTGGCTTGCCATTGCAAGCTCTTCGAGAAGGAGAGGAGCCCTAACCCTTAGTTATTTTTCCTTGAATTCCGCTTCCCATTTTTGAAGTGATGAATGAAGTTCTTCATGGACTCCATGTCCAAGTATGGTTTCTTCGTGATCCATAAATTTTTTGTATAGCGTATCCTGAATGTCATCCTCCAAAGCTTTGTCTGCCAGCATAAAAAGGATGTTATTTTCCTTGGCAATATGGTTCCTGAGCAGATCGCGATAGAGTGCAGCGTTGGCTGAAAAGCCGGGCAGGTCGTTGGAGTCAAGGGATTTTTTCATCAGGGCGATATATTCGCGCCCCTGTTTGTGTTCTTGAAGCATAACTCCAATAGGTCCGCTGTCGCTTGGAAACCCTTTGTCAACCAATGCCGTGAAAAGGTGATTTTCTTCTTTACCGTGATGACATTTATCCGCGAAAGTTTTGAGAAAATTAACCAACTCGTTTCCGAATTGCAACTTCAGCTGATCGTCTTTAGTGTTTGATTGCAATGCTTGGTCTAGAAGATCAAGGGCATGCAAAATTACTTCATGTTCTTTTCTTAGGTCGTTAGTAGCTTTGCCCATTATTACTCCTTTCTTTTGCTTTCTATATGTTTTTTGCTTTGGGAAGAATTAGGTTATATCTTATATTTATGATAATATTATATATTTAATTAAATTATAAT
>DAOUFY010000122.1:0-20631 GCA_034429745.1 Anaerolineales bacterium | reverse complement strand
TGTTGGTAAGAATAAAAACAAAAGATCAATAAAAAGGAGATAAAATGAATACGACAAACCCAAAGAAAGAACGCTCACTTAGAATCAAAACAGGCATAAACGCCGGCTATTGGACCTGCAGCGGAGTTCATGGCACCCCCAATAAGCAAGGGATTATTAAACCCGCATACGCCTCACAATGTTGGAAATAAGCAGCACCTAATTATATAAACATTATTTACATCTTTTATCTGCCCATTGCACATCTAAAATCCTTAAAGCAATGGGCTTTTTCTTTTTGCTTTAATACCTACTTACAATTATTCCATTATTTGAATTTAGTATTATTTTGTTATAATAGTCTTTAAATCACTCAAATAGAATTTTTCTTCTAGGAGATTCGTGGTAATGACAAATCCGTTATTTTCCTTAGGAATTGGAATAATTAGTATTCTTATCCTAATTTTTCTTTTTTTTCCAAATGGAGGAATTATCGGTTATTTCATTCGTCTTCGACAGATGTCTCAACGCGTTCTCATTGAAGATGCATTGAAACATATTTACAAAACAGAAGCTGAGGAACATCCAGCAACTATTCAGTCCATTGCCGGCGCACTTTCTATTAATGCTAACAAAATCGCTGATCTCATCAGTCATATGGAAAAAGAAGGTTATGTTTCAGCAGAGCACGGTGAGGTGCGCCTCACTCAAGAAGGTCGTAAGTATGCCCTTCATGTTATTCGCGCCCACCGATTATGGGAACGCTTTTTAGCTGAAGAAACTGGATTCGAAGAAACAGAATGGCATGAAAAAGCTCACCTATATGAACATTCCCTCACAAAAGAAGATTTAGACGAATTAGCTGCCAAGTTAGGCAATCCTTTGTATGATCCCCATGGCGATCCTATCCCGACATCAAGCGGTGAAATACAAAATTTGGGCGGACAACCACTAACGGATATTCCTGCAGGCACAGCGGTACGTATTGTTCACTTAGAAAATGAACCCCAAGCAGTTTATGCCCAAATTGTTGCCGAGGGATTATACCCCGGCATGATCGTTCAAGTGATTGAAAGCACACCTACCCGGATAACCTTTTGGGCAAATGGTGAAGAACATCACCTAGCACCCATCATAGCTGCCAATATTGAAGTTAAGAAATTGCCACAGGCAATTAAGAAAGATCAACTAAATCAAGGAATAAAAACACTGTATCAAATACCCATAGGAGAAAAAGCCAAAGTCATCGAAATCTCTCCTCGATTGCGGGGTGCTGAACGACGCCGTTTCTTTGATTTAGGCATCCTGCCAGGTACAATCATAGAAACAGAAATGATTAGTCCGAGTGGGGAAACAAAAGCTTATAAAATACGCGGCAGTCTGATTGCCTTGCGTAAAGAGCAAGCTGAAGCAATCAAAGTAATCCCCTTGCCAGAGGTGTCATCATGAATCAAAGTATCTCTGCCTCGCCTATTGAAACTCAAATTGATAACTCAAAACATGCATCGTCCCATATTCCCGATACTTGCAAGACATGCACTATCCATAATGCCTTAAATTTACAAAAATTAGGCATTAGCCTTGAAAACGTAGATTTTGTCGTTGCCCTAGCCGGCAATCCGAATGTTGGGAAAAGCACTGTATTCAATGCACTTACGGGTTTAAGACAGCACACAGGTAATTGGCCCGGAAAAACGGTCAGCCGCGCTGAGGGAGCATTTGAATATAACGGCAATCGTTATAAAATTGTAGATTTGCCAGGCACCTATTCTTTGCTTGCTACAAGTATTGATGAAGAAGTAGCCCGCGACTTTTTACTTTTTGGTCGTCCTGATGTAACTATCGTTGTCGTTGACGCTACCAGACTAGAACGAAACCTCAATCTTGCTTTTCAAGTGATGGAAATAACTGAGCGTGTTGTTGTCTGTTTGAATCTTATTGATGAGGCACAACGGCACGGTATCCATATTGACGATCGGCTATTAGCTAGAGAATTAGGTGTACCAGTTATCCCTACGGCAGCTCGCCAAGGAAGAGGCATTCCTCAACTTCTACAAGCCATCCATGAAGTAGCTTTGGGTATTTACCCTTGCAAGCCTTATCGCATACAAACCGATAACCCGCATTTAAAAGCAGCTATTGATAAGCTCACTGAAAAAATTCAAGATGCCTTCCCTCATCTGCCTAATGCCAGATGGGTGGCTATCCGCCTATTGGATGGCGATGAGCGAATTGCTGAAGCAATTCGCAAAGGCGAAATTGGCAATTTATCATTGGCTAGCAATGATGAGGGTGTCAAGCAAATACAACGTCCCGGATTTGAAAATATTTAAAAACATCTAATGGGGTAACACTATGGAAGTTCAGCAGCAAGACAAAATAGAGGACATTCTATCCACTGCTCAAGCCTTAAGATGGGAAATTGGGGAAAATTTCCATGAAAAAATGTTGGAAGCAGCTTATGCTCAAGCAGCTTCCATTGCTGATCGCGTGGTATCTCGACCATATGACAAAAAACGCTTTGACGTTGATCGTACCATTGATCGTTTGGTTACCAGCCGAATTTGGGGATTCCCGCTGATGATACTCCTGTTCACGTTTATTTTATGGATTACTATTAGCGGCGCAAATGTTCCATCCGAATTATTATCTCAATTACTTTTAGGCATCATATACCCTTTTCTAAAAAGTTCAGCTTTGGGGATTGGCCTGCCTTCATGGATTTCTGGCTTATTAATAGATGGTATTTACCTTACAACTGCATGGGTTGTCAGCGTTATGCTCCCACCTATGGCAATCTTCTTTCCCCTATTCACCTTGCTAGAAGACTTAGGATATCTGCCGCGTTTAGCTTTTAATTTAGACAATATTTTCCGTAAAGTTGGTGCACATGGACGTCAAGCCCTAACAATGATGATGGGCTATGGCTGTAATGCAGCAGCGATGGTAAGCACTCGTATTATTGAGAGTCCGCGCGAGCGATTAATTGCAATGATTACCAATAACTTTGCAATTTGCAACGGAAGATGGCCCCTCCAATTTTTATTAGCTTCTTTATTTATCGGATCTCTATTTCCTGCACCATTAGCCGGATTTATTTCTGCTATTGCTGTAGTTAGTGTCGCTTTATTGGGCATATTATTATCTTTTATCGTCTCTTATGCCCTCTCCAGAACTGTCTTACGCGGTACTATTTCTACCTTTAGCTTAGAATTGCCGCCTTACCGCCCACCTCGCATTCTTCAAACCATTTATACCTCTCTAATTGACCGTACGATATATGTTCTTTGGCGGGCTGTTACATTTGCTGCTCCAGCCGGCGCCGTTATTTGGCTAATAGCAAACATCAAGATCAACAACATCAGCTTAGCAGAATATTTGGTAAATTTTTTAAACCCTCTTGGAGTATTGATTGGTCTGAACGGTATTATTCTCGTTGCCTATATTGTAGCTATTCCTGCCAATGAAATTGTCATCCCAACTATCTTAATGCTGACCGTATTAATCACTGGGCGTACCGAATTTGGCGCAGGAGCAGGTGTATTATTTGAGACAGATTCTGAACTTGCAACGATGGAAATTTTTAAAACCGGCGGGTGGACTCTATTAACCGCTATCAACTTGATGATCTTCAGTCTTATCCACAACCCTTGCAGTACAACAATTTACACTATGTATAAAGAAAGCGGCAGTAAAAAATGGACTGCTGTCGCAACTTTACTGCCGCTTATTTTAGGATTTATCGTAACTTTCTTTATCGCTCAATTTTGGCGTCTAATTACTGGAACCTAGCTTAAGCTATTTTTTAGCTTTAACCATCAACTCAATATCCTCTTGGAGAGCTTGCAAGTCTTCCTCATGTTCTACTTCATCCGAGAGGATCTGTACAACGGTCTCGTATGTTACAGGATCTGCTGTTTGGGTAATTTTCAATAAGCTTTGATAAGTACTGATCGCACACTGTTCGCCCTTTATATTCTGTTCAACGATTTTCTCTACATAAGGATCATCAGGTGCATCGTATCCACAATTACTCATCTTCATCCAACCTTCCGGGGTTGTTACTGGTGTACCTCCAAGTTGAATGATCCGCAGCGAAAGCATGTCGGCATGGCGCAGCTCATCAGCAGCGTGCTGCATAAGTTCTGCAATCACTGCATCTTTCATAGGACCTTTAACAACTTTTGCCCCCAACCAGTATTGATAATAAGCAAGCCACTCATCGGCAAATGCTTTGTTGAGCAGCTCAATGAGTTTATCAACATCCATGCCTACAATCTCTCTGCCTCTGGTACCCATAAAATTACCTCCATTAAAATTAGTTTAAAAATCTTTTAACCATAAAATATCACTTTTTACAAAAACATTATAGCACATATCCAAGAAAATATGATAAAATAATGTTATATTCACATAGGCGGATATGTATATATATGATAAATTCTAATTTTCGCGACCAAATACTTCAATTGCATGCTCAATTTTGTATGGGCCTTGCTGATCCCAATCGAATCCTTATGCTATATACCCTCTCAGAAAAGCCCAGGAGTGTAAATGAACTTGTTGAAGAACTATCATTACCTCAATCCACTGTCTCGCGCCACTTAAATTCATTGCGCACTAAGGGTCTTGTTATCTCTCAAAGAATCGGACAAAATGTTATTTATTCCTTATCGGATATCAGAATAATCCAAGCTCTTGATCTCTTAAGAATGACTATGCTTGATATGTTAAAAAATCAGGCTTCGTTGGCTTTTCAGAATAATAATAAAGCCGAATAATTGAGAAACCGTTTTACAACATTTTTCGGCAAAACAACAAATCAATAAGGAGGTTATTTTAGAAATGACAGGTAGCATAAGAAGGTTATTTTCTTTATTATTAATCACACTTGGGATCACAAGCATATCTATAGCTGTATGGCTCTGGCAAGCTATTCCAGCTGATGCTCAATGTGGAACTCAAGCGTCTTCTTGTAAGAATTGCCATGAAGTTCAAGGACAGCTTTCTGTGAATAAGGATGGAAAACCATGGCATCAATCTCATGCTTTTGGTGATTTTTGCTCAAATTGTCATGCCGGTAACGTCCAAAGTATGGTCAAAGAAGAAGCACATCAAGGTCTTATCAATCCATTATCAGACATCCAAGGTTCATGTGCTAGCTGTCATCCTAATGACCTCAATGAAAGAGCTCAGGTTTACGCCTCTCTTTTAGGAGTAGAAGTGGGTACGGCAAAAGCTGCTTCACCCGCCCAAAGTGAGCAATCGTCCCAAGAAGAGAAGCAAGAAACTAAAATGGAAACAGCACCTCAAGCAGAAGGATCGGTAGAGGAAGCTCCGCAGACTATTGTTGTTGACAGCGAAATAATTGACTATAACAAAAGGTATCAAGCAAGTGTTGACACAAAAGCAAGTATTAACTGGGGTAATATCATCCTGCTTATTCTTATAGCGTTGGTTCTTGTTGGCGGGGGGAGTTTTATAATCTGGAACGAAAAACGTATTCGTGGCAAAGTTCAACCAAAACTAGTAGCTCAAGAGTCACCAACACACAAAGAGACTACTTTTCAAGTCGAAGGCATATCTTTAGAAGTAGCCGCTTTGCTTCCCCAATTGAACAAAATGTCTCCCGTCGGACTGCGTGCACTTCATCGTCTGCTTGAGCATCCTGAAGAAGCATCAGAATTGCTTGTTAGTTTATCCCAATTGGACGCAGAACTTATTCGCAAAGTCCAAAATCTTGATCCACGCGCCCGTGCTTTACTTATCGCTTTGACTACAAAGGAATGATATAGGTTTAATAGACACTGTCATTAGTTGAGGAGGATTATCTTATGTTGAATAAAGTCGTTGAATATATACGCCGCGATGAATGGTCTCCCTACATCGCTGGAATTTTACTTGGCGTAGTTGGCATTGCAGCAGTGGCAATATCAAACAGCTTATTAGGCGCATCTGGCGCCTTTGAAAGTCTAGTTGGAATCATTGGCAAAGCCATTGCCCCATCAATTTTTAGTAATACTTACTTCAATTATGTCGTCCCTTCTGAAATCACTTGGGCTGTGGTGCTATTAATTGGCATATTTTTTGGTGGAGGATTAGGCGCCCTTACCAGCAATACCTGGAAACTGCGAGTGCAAGATGATGAACAATGGAAAACTATTTTCGGACCCCAGCTATGGAAAAGATGGCTATTATTATTTATCGGAGGTATCATCCTAGAATATGGAGCAGGTATTGCAGGTGGTTGCACAAGCGGACTTGCAATATCAGGCGGAATGCTTCTTGCCCCATCTGCGTTTCTTTTTATTGGTTCGATGTTTATTTCCGGCATCATTACCGCTATGATCATTTATCGAGGGAGGTACTAAAATGAATTACCTTATTGCTTTTATTTTAGGGATACTTTTTGGCTTTTCATTGAATAAAGCGGGTTTAACCAAATATCATAAAATCATTAATGTTTTCCGTTTTACGGATTTAGCAGTATTAAAATTTATGCTCACAGCATTAGTTGTTTCCATGTTAGGACTTTACTCACTCAGAGAACTGGGAATAATAGTATTTCCGGCTGCACCTGCCACTTATATTGTTGGCAATATCATCGGTGGTTTAATTTTTGGAGTTGGCATGGCTTTAGCAGGTTATTGTCCAGGAACATGTGTTGCTGGAGCCGGTGAAGGCAAGCTGGACTACTTAATTCCAGGTTTGTTAGGTTTTCTTAGCGGTGCAATATTATATGGACTAACTTATCAATCGGTGTTCCCCAAAATAGCTGCCATTGCAAATTATGGTAATGTAGTCCTTCCTGATTTATGGAATCTCAATTCTATATTGTTTGCCTTGCTTTTTGCCCTCATCGCCATTTTCCTTTTTTATCTCATTGATCGAGCTGGTTTAATAAGAAAGAATAAAAGCCTATGATAAACAGACGTGATTTTCTTAAACTAACAGCTGGTATAGCTGGCGCAAGCGCAGCTTCGCAATTTATTCCACCGTTGGTCGCAAAATCCGCCTATCAAAGCAACCTGATTACATCCAGTGGAGATGGTGTTATCTACACCCTTTGTGAAATGTGTGTTTGGCGCTGCGGAGTACAAGCTCGAGTAAAAAATGGAAGAGTAGTAAAACTTGAGGGAAACCCAGCTCATCCCCATTCCAAAGGCAAATTATGTGCCCGTGGACAAGCAGGATTAATGACAACTTATGATCAAGATCGAGTATTAACTCCGCTTATTCGAGTAGGGAAAAGAGGCGAAGGCTTGTTTCGCAAAGCATCTTGGGAAGAAGCACTTGATTTGGTTGCCGAAAGGATGTTGGAAATAAAAAAGAACTATGGACCTGAAGCCATGGTTTTTTCATCAACCCACAACCTCTCTCAACCTCTATTTGAGAATCTGCTTTATGGTTTTGGCTCACCAAATTACGGCACCCAACGCAGCTTGTGCTTCAATGCCATGATCAACGCCTTTTTATTAACCTATGGCATTGAAGAGCCTGCCCGTAATTACGATAATGCAAAATTCATTCTGCTTGTAGGACGTAACCTTCTTGAAGCCATCTCAACCTCCGAAACTTCCGCACTAGTGGAGGCAAAAGCCCGCGGCGCAAAAATTGTCTATTTAGATCCACGATTTACCAAAACCGCAGCTATAGCTGATGAATACTACCCAATAAAACCTGGTACCGACTCAGCTTTCCTATTAGCAATGATTAATGTCATCATCACTGAAGAGTTGGGTGATTGCGAATTTGTCAAAAAATACACCGTTGGCTGTGATGATCTGCCAAAAGTAATGAAAGATTATACTCCCCAATGGGCTGAAAGCATAACCGGCATCCCAGCTGAAAATATAGCCCGTGTTGCCCGCGAATTTGCAGCCGCCGGTAAACATGCCATTGCCCATCCTGGTTGGCGAACCTCCAACTTTATCAACTCATTCCAAACCGAACGGGCTATTGCTACGCTAAATGCCATCAGTGGCAATGTATTAAAAACAGGAGGATGTCTAGTCGCTGATAGCCCAGAAGCTAGCGGGGTTAATTTAGGCAAACCACCTCAGCCACCCTACCCTCGTATTAAGGCTTTGCGTCTAGATGGTATTCCCTGGAAATATCCGCTTGTTCCATTCAAACTAGGTATCTTTCAAGAATTGAGAGATGCAATTATAAGCGGTAAACCATATCAAGCTCATGGCTTGCTTGTTTCACGGCAAAATCCAGTTCTTTCACTGCCTGATCGCAAGAGAACCCTTGAAGCATTCAACAAGCTGAGTTTTATCGCTGTTGTGGATGTCATCTTAAATGATACTTCTTGGTTTGCTGACGTCGTGCTTCCCGAATCATCTTATTTAGAAAGATTTGATCCTCTCTTGCCAATCGAAGGAAAAATATTCATCAGGCAACCTGTTATAGAACCGCTAGGAGATACTCACTCAGCGCTATGGATTTACAAAGAGCTGGGAAAGCGGCTTGGTCTTTCCGATTATTTCCAATATGAAAATGAAGAGGATTACATCAAGCAGGAGCTAGCACCACTCGGATTTAATATTAACGAACTGCGTCAAAAAGGCTTCCTTATTGCTAATGCCAACCTCGAAGAAGAGCGTCCTCCAGTTTTCAACACCCCTAGTGGAAAAATCGAAATCTATTCAGAAACCTTAGAAAAAGCCGGCTTTCCGGGTTGGCCTACCTGGATCGAACCCCCATATCCCAAACCGGGTGAATTTTACTTATTGACTGGTAAGGTCGGGCAACATACGCAAATGGCAACTCATAATAACCGGCTTCTCCACAAGTATGAAGATAAACCCCGTCTATGGATAGCAACTTCCATCGCGAAAGAACGCGGTATTAACACTGATGATTTAGTCAAGGTTACCAGCAAGGTGGGAGAAGTCATCGTTCCCGCGCTCGTAACTGAAGCCATCCGCCCTGATTGTGTTTATCTTACCCCAGGGTATGGCCATTTATCAAAAGGATTGCGAATTGCTTTCAATCACGGAGTCAGCGATTCAGAACTCCATGAAACATACACCGATCCCATTAGTGGAGGACAAGCTCTTACCCAAACCTTTGTTAAAATCGAAAAGGTTCACGGAGTATAAACTATGGCAAGAAGAAAAAACCGTTATGCATTTGTTATAGATGTCAGCCGCTGCATTGATTGCAGAGCTTGCCTTGTGGCGTGTAGTGTAGAAAATAACGTTCCCGACAACCATACTCGCATTTGGGTAAAGGATTTAGGTATAGAAGGTACATTTCCCAGTCTTAAACGCGTTTTTGTCCCTTATAACTGTATGCATTGCGAAAATCCACCATGTGTTGAAGTATGTGTAAGTGGGGCTACTTACAAAGATCCAATAACTGGTTTAGTTGAAGTGGATCAAGACGCATGTATTGGCTGCGGTTATTGTGTTGAAGCATGCCCATATAAGGTTCGTTATCTCGACGAAAAGCGTGGAGTTGTAGATAAATGTAATGCTTGTGCACAAAGAATCACAGTCAACCAACCTCCTGCATGTGTATCAACTTGTCTTGGTAATTCTAGAATGTTTGGCGATTTAAACGATCCAAACTCAGCTATCATCCAAGCCATTAAAGAGGCGAAATCCATTCAAACTATCAACCTAACATATCGGGAAAACACAAACACAGAACCTAATATCTTTTATATTAATGGTGATGTTCAACATTCCAGCATACAGCCGCAAATGCCAACTTACACAGTTTTCGAAGAAGGTTGGAAAAACTTTCTCATTCCAGCAGTTGCTGCTGGTGTTGGCGTTGCTTGCTTAGGTCAAGCAATTATGTTCACCAAACAGCTTATCCAAGGTGAAAATGAATTTGAGGATCAATGATTATGAGCGGTTATAAAAATATACCTTTAGAAGAACAAAAATATCTGCGCCAAAAAAGAATTCGAAAACATCACCTCGCGAATATTCTCACGCATTGGTTTAATGTCGGTGTATGGATCCTGCTCCTTCCAACAGGATTAGCAATTATATCCTCTCCGCGACTATCCATTACCCCCCAATGGTTTCAGGAAATGTTTCGAAATCTATTTGGCGGGACAGCTAATTTAATTGAATTTCACTATTCCATAGGGCTGCTATGGATTTTTGTCCTAACATGGAATGTTCTTTTTGGTTTTCGCAAGTATTTTTTGCCTTTTGCTCAACATAGAATGTTGCTTTCTAAAGATGATATTGAATGGCTAAAAATAAAACCACTTCAAATGTTAGGTTTCCTAAAAGATAAACCGCTGCCCCCCCAAGATGAATACAATGCCGGTCAAAAATTATACATGTATGTCGTTCTTATTGGAACAACCGGCATTATGGTAAGTGGAATCATCATGACGTTTCATCGCATTTTCCCACCAATTCTCATTCAAATTGCCCAACCTATTCATTTTGTATCGGTGGGTGCCATCGTTGCTGGCTTATTTATCCACATTTACATGGGTGCATTTTTCCCCGAAGAGAAAGAATCCTTTTTTTCCATGTTCACAGGGGAAGTGTCTGCATGGTTCGCTCGCGCTCATCACGAAAAGTGGTATTGGCGTAAAGTTATGGAAGAAATGGAATGGGAAGAAAAAGTACGTAAACAAGCCCAATAAAGTATATTACAATTATGAATATTAGACATACAAAAAGGACGCAAATTGTTGCGTCCTTTTTGTTTTTTTTCTTGGTATATTAAGTTAATTTGTGCTTGGTGGGGTGCTCGGAAATCCTGGTCCTCCTGGCTTGCCATTTCTGCCTCGCATACCATTTGGTCCTCCCCAGCGTGGTCTAAACTCACCGTCTTCAAGCCGATCAAAATTCCACATCGGGCGGTTCTTTAAATTTTCAATCATTCGATTGGCTTGATCCTGGGTCAACTTCCCATCTTTCACAGCTTGATTTATCATCTTAGTTGCTGCTTCGATCATTTTAGTTTTAAATTCTTCTTCAGTAATGCCTTGCTTTTTAAGAATATCCGCAAATGTTTCACCGCTTTGTATGCGAGTCCTAACATCCTCCCATTTTAACCCCAACGCCTCTTCCAATGCTTGTTCCATGTATTCATTCCTAAAACCGAAAGGAGGTTTAGTCCTTCTCCATTGAGTACGTTGCTTCAGCCAATTTGCCTGTTCTTGAGTAATGGCTTTGTCAGCTAAGGCTGCATCAATAGCTTTGTTGAAAGCTTCATCCATTTTAGTCTTGAAATCGGTAGCTGATATACCAAGACTTTTAGCAATATCCCACATTCGCTCACCTGAATCTAGACGTTTTTGTAATTCTTCTGTTTTTAATCCTAATGCACTTGCCATTGCTGCTACCACGTATTTTTGTAGAGGTCCTGTTGCTTTCTCCAAACTTGGAGGTTGTGTAGCTTCAACCGAAGGTGATATACCCTCAGCTCTAACAGCACCTGCAGAAAGAGCAATCAAACTTACAAACAACATCAATACACCAAAAAGTATAACCTGTTTCTTATTCATTTTTTTTCTCCTTTACTCATCAAATATTTTATTGATGATATTGCTATTATAGTAGCAGCGAGTTATGAAGATTTGATGTAGAAAGGTTAAAAATATCATAAAAATTAAACCAAAAAGGGCTGCTACGAGGAGGAAAGCAACCCTTTTTATCATGTGATAAATGGTAAAGCTAAAGAAGCTTTTATCCTCCCGCTCGATAGCGGCGAATAAACGCCGGCACATCTAAATCATCGGTATTAATCGTTTGCACTGTAAATTCACTTGGCGGAGTTATAGGCTTTGTAGAGATACCTGCTGGTTGAAGCACTCGATTCTCTCCAGCACGAGTTTTTGGAGTTTCCATAACTCTTCTTGGCATAGCTGATCTATCAAAGCCCGTCGCGATCACGGTCAGTTGCACTTCATCTTTCATATTTGGATCAATCGCAGCACCAAAGATGAGATTAACGTCAGGATGTGCTGTTTCTTTTATAATTGCAGCTGCTTGGCTCACTTCAAACATTGTCATATCTGGCCCACCCTTGATATTAAACAGTATGCCTCGTGCGCCATCAATAGTAATATCTAATAGCTTGCTAGATATAGCTTGCTCAGCTGCCAACCGAGCTCGATCCTCACCTGAAGCCCTTCCCACTGCCATTAGAGCCGCACCACCTTCCGCCATAATCGTCTTTACATCCGCAAAATCGAGGTTAATTAATCCAGGAACAGTAATCAATTCCGATATTCCTTGTACTCCTTGCCGCAATACATCATCAGCTGCCTTAAAAGCATCATTCATGCTTACCCTCTTATCCACGATTTGCAGCAGGCGGTCATTTGGAATTACTATCAATGTATCCGCATGTTCCTTCAATAATTCTATACCTTTTTCAGCTGCTGCCATTCGACGAGTGCCTTCAAAGGTGAAAGGCTTAGTAACTACGCCTATAGTCAGGGCGCCAACTTCTTTTGCCACCTGAGCTGCAATAGAGCTTGCTCCTGTTCCTGTTCCTCCACCCATGCCGGCTGTAATAAAAACCATATCTGAGCCCTTTAATACCTCGTAAAGGGCATCAACTGATTCTTCTGCTGCTAACCGTCCAATTTCAGCATCTCCTCCAGAACCTAAACCTCGAGTTAATTTCTCTCCAATCCTTACTCTTGTTTTTGCCTTCGAATTCATGAGAGCTTGGGCATCCGTATTGATGGCAATGAAGTCAATCCCTTGAATGCCTTCCTCAATCATCCGATTGACTGCATTGCAGCCCCCTCCTCCTACCCCTAAAACAGTGATTCGTACAAATGATTCCAATTGATTCATGCTGTTTGTTTGAGTAACCATTTTATCCTCCTCGTTTTGTATATACTCCTAAGTTATTAAGGCAATAATAATCGTATAAGTTCACGGACTTTACGTAAACTTTCTCCTTCCGGCCTTCTCGAACGTTTTCTTTCAGGTTGTGTGAAATATTCCCTCATTAACATCGCCCAACGAAGTATTCCAACAGATGTGGCAAAAGCAGGTCCCTGTATTTTATCAATCATTCCTGTCATTCCCTCCGGCTGAGCAATTCTAGCCGGCAAATCAAATACTCGATTAGCAAGCATTCGTAAGCCAGGCATTGCACTCGCTCCACCACAAAACACAATACCTGCCGGCAATAAACCATCATAATTTGAACGTTTTATCTCTTTCAATACAAGCGCGCATATTTCCTCCATCCTCGCTTCAATGATATAAGCAAGATCCGCCCGGCTGATTTGAACTGGTTTATCTTCACCAAATGTTTTTACCGCAAAGTATTCATCTTTAGACACTTCCGATTGAAGCGCGTGTCCATGTTGTTTCTTTATTTCCTCAGCTGTAGTGAGAGGTAATCGTAAGCCGTGTGCTATATCTGACGTGATCAAATCCCCACCAACTCCCAGTACAGCAGTATGCCAAATATCACCTTCAATATATATAGCAATGTTCGTTGTTCCTCCGCCAATATCACATAACACTGCACCCATTTGTCGTTCAGTATCATTCAACACTGCTTCTGCTGATGCTAGTGGATTTAATACAAACTGCGTTACCTCTACTCCCGCATTTGCAACGCATTGTCTCAGGTTTTCCACCGCTGCAGCTGAAGCCGTGATGATATGAGCTTCCACTTCCAAGCGATAGCCATGCATACCGATAGGTGTTCTTATTCCGCCTTGTCCATCAATATTAAATCCGCGTTGAATAACATGAATAATTTCCCGATTATGAGGAATAGCAACTGCTCGGGCTGCTTCCAAAGCTCGGAATACATCATCTTCATCTATGACATCGCCGGAAATTCCAACAACGCCCTTACTATTGACAGAAGAAACATTAGAGCCCGCCAAACTCACCAATGCACCTGTAACTTCAAACCCCGATGCGCGTTCTGCTTTTTCAATAGAACGCCGTATTGCTCTGCTTGCAGCACTAATATCCACAACTACGCCTTTTTTCAAGCCTTGAGATGGCTCTATGCCGGCTCCCAACACATGAATGCGTTGATTGCCTTCTAACCGCGCGATCAATGTACATATTTTCGTTGTACCTACATCTATGCCTACGACTATTGATTCTTCCATCCTGTTTCACTCCACATGATAATAAGGTGCATCCAAATACTCTACGCTGATTAAAGTAGGTACGATACCATTTTCTTGGATATGATTGACAATAGCTTGGTAAATCAAAATTTTTTGTTCTATATTTTCAAAATCCGAACCAAAATATACTTTCCACCCTGCGGGATCATCCCAGCCCAAACCACGCATTTTATCATATCTTAGCGGAACACCATTCGGAATAACCTTACCCAGCAGAAGAATGGCCTGTATTGCTTCTTTTGGCAAGAATTGATTTTGTTGAGCATCGTCATCAAAAGCAATAAAAGGTGGTTGATCTGCATAAATTACAAACAAGCCGCTTTCGTTTTTGCGAGCCGGAAAACCAACCCCCTCTTTGTCAATTAACGTAGTGCGTTCATTTTGTTTCCACATCATCACCGCTTCTCGTTCTTTTACTGAAATAAACACTTCAGCTGGTAAACTCACTTCTACCTTGATATCCATTAGTTCTGGAAATTTATCATCTAATGTTTTTTTGAGGATATTCTGATCCAGTTCAAAAATTGGTTTTCCTTCGATATCTAAAACACTAATAAGTTCTTGGCTGTCAAGTCGTTTTAATCCCTGAATTTGCGCGGCTTGTACCTTATATTCCGGTGAAGTCCACAAAATCAATAACAATACGGTCATTATTACTGCGATTACGGCAGAAAATGCTCTCCAGCCGACATGAATTGTCGGTATGGCTGGCAAACTTAATTCTACTCCTTTGCTTCGTAAAGGTAAGCGCATCTTTTTTCTCGGGATGCGTTTTACCTTTTTGACCATCTGAGTGTCAAATAGATCTCCTCTAACTAATATTGGTGGAACCCGCTTTTCATCCCGATGTAAACCACCCGTGAAAACAGCCTTTCCCGTCTTATTCATCTTCGTGTGGGAATAACGAGTGTGTGCTATGTCCTTTCCAATTCCATACACAGCACCTGTTTTATGCGTTTTCTTGAACCAGTTTAAGAACTTACTCATCCTTTTTGTACTTTATTCGTTCCTTTTCG
Organism: Anaerolineales bacterium; assembly: GCA_034429745.1. GTDB lineage: Bacteria > Chloroflexota > Anaerolineae > Anaerolineales > DRKV01 > JBAXBF01. The sequence continues at coordinate 5,532 of DAOUFY010000122.1, read as the reverse complement.
TGTCTGCGTTGAAAAGCCAATTCTATAAGTCGATCAACCAATACAGAATAAGATATACCACTCTTTTCCCATAACTTTGGATACATGCTGATCTGGGTAAAACCAGGGATCGTATTGATTTCGCTGATGAACAATTCTTCGGTATCCTTATCCATCAAGAAATCAACCCTAGCCATTCCTGAACAATCTACCGCTTGATAAGCTCGTAAAGCCAATCCCTGTACTTTTTTCCTTTGTTCCTCAGAGAGAGGTGCCGGTATTAGCAGCTCAGACCGATTATCTATATACTTTGCTTCATAAGAATAAAATTCCCGCGAAGGAACAATCTCTCCTGGTTCCGAAACGATAGGTTGCTCATTGCCTAATACGCTTATTTCAATCTCTCGGGCATTTACCCCTCGTTCTATAACCACTTTTCGATCATACTTTGCAGCTAAAAGCAGTCCTTTTATAAGATCATCTTGGCAATTGCATTTAGTTATTCCAACTGATGACCCTAAGTTTGCTGGCTTCACAAATAATGGAAAATATGGCAGGTTTTGCATCACGTCCAAAGACACTTTCTTTGGATTCTGCTCAATTTCTGATTTGAAAACACATAACCACTCAACTGTTGGCAAATCGTAGGCTCTCATAAGCGACTTAAAGATGGCTTTATCCATTCCAACGGCAGAGCTTACTACACCTGCTCCAACATAAGCTATACCATTCAGTTCAAATAACCCCTGCAACGTTCCATCCTCTCCAAATGTGCCGTGAAGCACCGGAAAGATAACATCCAGCTCAGTAAACAATTCTTGCTCCATAATCGAAAGAGAATTGGTCGTTTTGCGATACAATTTGCCTTGGTAGGCTGGTGAAGGTAACATCACTACTTCTTCAAGACCATCATAAGATTTCTTCAAAAATGAATCTATCACTGAGATAGAAGAATTGTCTTCCTTGCTCAACCAAATTCCATCTTGTGTTATTCCAATTTGGGTTACACTGTAGCGTTCATAATCTATAACATCTAGAATTGAGCGCGCAGAAGCTAAAGAAACTTCATGTTCTCCAGAGCGCCCCCCGAACAATATCCCTAAACGGATTTTTTCTTTCACGAATTCCACTCTCCTAAACGCTCTATCTCTAGAGCTAAGGTTATGTTATGCTGCTTTTGTACAGCATCTTGTACAAAGCAAATTAGTTCCCAAAAATCGGAAGCTGTGGCATCTCCCGTATTAATGAAAAAATTTGCATGTTGATTACTGACCATTGCTCCACCAATGCTTTTTCCTTTCAACCCACATTCCTCAATTAATCTACCAGCATAATAATTAGGCGGATTCTTAAATACCGAACCCATATTAGGCGCTGCAGGTTGAACTTTTTTCCTTCGGGCTAAGAAATCTTCCATTCTTTTTTGGATCTCAAATGTATTATCTGGATGTAGCTTTATCCTAGCAGATAATACTAGCCCCAGTTGTTTGTCCCGCTTAAATACGCTGCTTCTGTACTCATATCCCATTCTATTGTTTAGCCAATATTCACTCAATAATGCTAATATTTCCTCATCCCGAGCAGGCAGATGATATACGACATCTCTTACCGCTTTTTGTTGCAAGATTTCTGCCACAATCAATGATGTTGACATATCGCTGCCATGAGCACCGGCATTACCAACTACCGCTCCTCCCAATGTACCCGGAATACCAATAGCCCATTCAAGTCCTGTTAACCCTTGCTTCGCAGCTGAACGAGCTAACCCACTAAAATTCGCTCCCGATTCTGCCCATACCCATGCCGATCCTTCATGATGAAAAAATTCAACTCTATTAGCTCGATTAAGAATGACAACCCCACGTATTCCTCGATCACTAATTAAAACATTTGAGCCCGAGCCTAACAATGTTAACGGCAGTTGATTTACCCAAGCAAAAGCTGCTCCTTTTATCAAGTCCAGACGATTATTTGCTTCAATAAAGATATCAGCATTACCTCCGACTTGAATCGTTGTATAGTACCGCAGCGGCTCATTAAACTTTACTTTTTCTCCAAATAATTGTTTCACCTCTTCCTGTAGGAAACACTGTTGTTCAATAGTTTCCTTGTTTCCAATAATTCGTTTTTTCTCCTCTAATGATTTCAATGTTTTAGGGATAATCTCATTAGCATCGCCGGCAGAAAGAACCAATACAACAGAATCATCTGTTAATTCGTCCGTAAGAGTGCTAACCACATCGTTAATTAATGGCGTATAAGTAACCTTTGCAGTAGTTTTGTTTTGCAACGCGCTGAGAATGGCTTCGAGATCAAACCCATTCGGGGAGGTCTCTCGCGCAGCATAGACATCCATTACAAGTACCCGATCTGCTTCTTCAAATGATGCCAAGAACTCTGAATAATAAGTCTCCACCCGTGAATATGTATGTGGCTGCCAAATCGCCCATAGAGTTTTTTGAGGAAATTGTTTTCGAGCAGCCCTTATTGTTGTCTTTATCTCTGTAGGATGATGAGCGTAGTCATCTAAAAATATTATCCCTTGAAAAACCCCTTTGATTTCTAATCTTCTGCCGCTTCCTTGAAATTCCTTTAAAGCTTGTTCTACCTCTTTCATGGGTAACCCAAGCTGATGAGTAGCAGCTACAACCGCTGTTGCATTCAACACATTATGGTCACCACGGATCTGCAAGTTCAGTTCAGCTATAGGATTCTTTTGATAAGTTACCTGATGACAATCGTAGCCAATTTGCTTTGTACCACAACCTTTCACCCAATAACCATTATCCTCGAATTTTCTTATCTCTGTTTTTCCATACAATAAGCGTGTAGTAGGCTGATTTTTCACTTCTTCATATAACTTTAAAGCGTTTTTATCTTCGCTGCAAAGAATTAGAATTCCTCCTATAGCTAATCCTTTTGCAAAATCAATAAATGCCCGATAAAATTCTTCTTCAGTCGGGTAACAATCAGGATGATCATGCTCAATATTTGTAATGATCGCCAAATAAGGCTGAATTCCTAAAAACATTCGATCATATTCATCGGCTTCTATTACAAATAATTTGCCAGTTCCAGCCCGCGCATTTGTCCCTAAATTGCGCGCTACCCCACCAATGATATAGGATGGATCTTCTCCCAGTACACTGAACACCCAAGCTAACATAGCCGTCGTTGTTGTCTTCCCATGCGTTCCAGCAATGGCAATAACTACTTTATCCTCCAGTAATTCTTTTAAAAATTCACTGCGTTTTAAGACAGGAATACCTTTTTTTAAAGCTGCTTGTACTTCAACATTATCATCTTTGATAGCTGACGAACGTACCACCAATTCTGCCTGTTTTATATTTTCTGCATTATGCCCTTCAAAAACATGAATTCCTTCACTTGATAAAGCTTTTGCAAGAGATGACATTTCACGATCCGAGCCGGTTACATGAAATCCTTGTTGATGCAAAACGCGCGCAATCGCAGAGAGACCACTCCCTCCAATGCCTATCAAGTGTATATGGGAAATATGTTTCAATCTATCCATAAATAAAATAAATGATTACTATATAAAAACAATAACAACAAACACAAACGCTATGGCTACAGCAATATAAAGCAATGGAGGAGCTAATTTTAACGGGGGCAAATTATCCAGCAAAGCAATCACCTTGAGATCACTCATATCCGGTGCTGTAATCTCCGGAATTGGATAGCCAGCTTCATGCATGTAATACCAAAGTGACCCAACAAGCAAGTAACCATTAATCATTCCCAAAATAAGTCCTAACAAACGATCTTGAATACGCTCTCCCTTAGTTTTTCCTGCAAATTGAGGCAAATTTGGGCTTTGATACCCGAAAAATGCCAATCCAATAAGTAATAAAGATCTGACCCAAAAAAGAGTATCAGGTGATGCTGAACTAACCGCTCCACTTACAAATGGAATCATTGTTTCTAAAATATTGATCACAAACAAAGCTAAAATAATACTAAAACCAGCCAGAATCTCCTTTGCCCAGCCTCGCATAGCACCGACTATGCCGAATAACATGATAAAAAGCCAAAAGACAAAGGTAAGACTGACCATTATTAATTCCTTTGCACGGCTCCATACGAAATTATTTTTTCAACAATCATTCTTGCTGCGTCAGGTTTGGCTAATCTTTTCATAGCCGTTTTCATTTGATTTAATTGATTTTTATCCCGTATGCATTGAAGAATTGTCGGCAACAATTTTTCAGGCAACTCTTCATCCTCCACCATAATGGCAGCACCTCGTTTTACCAGGTAGGAAGCATTGGTAACTTGATATCGCCATGCATAAGGATACGGAACTAAAATAGCTGCTGCACCCACTGCAGGCAATTCACCCAACACTGAAGCTCCGCTGCGGCACACCACCAAATCAGCAGCCTGTAAAGCCATAGCCATGTCATCATGTAGATAATCATAAGGTTTATATCGCTCTGCTAGCTGTGGGGTTTCATCCATTAAGCGTTCTTTTACTGCTTTAACTTCCCTCCAATCCAGCTTTCCAGTTACATGAATGATTTGCATTTCTGACAATAATTCTTTTAGTATGCCTAGACATGCTTTATTGATACTGCGTGCACCTAAACTTCCCCCATAAATTAATAATAGCGGTATGTCATCTGATAAACCAAAATGTTGACGTACACCATCCTTTGCTATAAAAAACTCCGAGCGAACAGGGTAGCCACTGAGCAGTACATTCTTTTCCTTTGGTAGGTATTGTAGGGACTCCTCTGTACTAATTGCAATACAATCTGCTGTTTTTATAAGGGTTTTTAATGCTAACCCCGGCTCAATATCAGGAATAAAAACGATCCGTTTTGGTTTTTTATATTCACCTAAAGGGAGCAATGAAGCAAAAGCCAAAGGTACAGCCAAATACCCTCCCGTAAATAATAGTACATCTGGCTTAAATCTTGCCAATATGTCCCGAGCTTGTAAAAAGCCTTTACCAAGCTTAAGCAAATGACGAGGTAGCTGCAAGGCACTTACTCCATGTACCCCTGCAGCTGATATCGCCTCATAGGCTACATTATGCCGGCTGACTATTTCTGCTTCCATTCCACCTTCACTGCCTACCCATAGTACTTCAATGGGAGGATTTCCACTTTGGTAACTGTCCGACATCTCATTTGTCTTTAACATGGCTTGAAGGATAGACAAAGCGGGGTACACGCCGCCGCCCGTGCCTCCCGCGCAAATCAACAACCGCATGAAATGGTTGAATCCTTTCATTTTGAAATTTATAAGCTAATCTCGAAATATTGAGTAAAATCCCAATTGCTGCTAAGGTAACCACAAGGTTAGAACCTCCGTAACTGATAAGCGGCAAAGCATTTCCCGGAAATGGAAGCAACCCTAGCATTCCTCCCATATTCATTATCGCCTCAATCATTATCCAAAAACCCAACCCTGCAGCAATTAGCTTCCCCAATGAATCCGGCGCCCTATGCGATATCAATAAACTGCGCCAGCAAATAACAATAAATAGCAATACAATTAAACTCGCACCTAAAAAGCCGGTCTCTT
>DAOUFY010000121.1:0-1980 GCA_034429745.1 Anaerolineales bacterium | reverse complement strand
TTAGATGATAATATTATCTCGCAGGTGCGAGATTATTTGAATCAAATGGTCAATCCAGTCGAGATAGCTTTATTTACCAAAAAAGATGGCTGTCGAGCCTGTAATGATACAAAGCAGCTCATGGAGGAAATAGTGGCTATTTCCGATAAGCTTGCTTTAACTTTATACGATACCGAAACAGATAAAGAGAAGGCAAAAGAATTAAAAGTAGATAAAACGCCTATGATTGTTCTCTTAGCCAAAAACGGCTCACAGGCAACGGATTTTGGTTTGCGCTATGCGGGATTGCCGGGCGGACATGAGTTTGGCACATTTATAAACGACATCGTTTTCGTATCCAAAGGTGAAACTGCATTGAGCTCACCAATGAAAGATTTTCTTCGCTCACTCACTAAGCCAGTTAAAATGCTGGTTTTCTTCACTCCTTCATGCCCGCATTGCCCTCGTGCTGTATCCCTTGCCCATCAAATGGCAATTGAAAGCCCAAACGTGGAAGCTGAAGCTATTGCTGCCAATGATTTTTATGAGCTTTCAAACGAATATGACGTTACCGGCGTACCGCACACGGCTATCTTGGGTAGCAACAATCAATTAATTCACACGGTCGTTGGTGGTGTTCCGGAAACATATTTGCTCGAAGAATTAAAATCAAAACTTCAATAACAACATTTTCTTCATGTTATCTTTTTCATTCAACATGGAGGTAAAACCAAGAGATATGAAAAGTGAGTCAAAACAGCCAAAGGTGATTGTTTTTACTACACCTACCTGTTCTTTCTGCAATACAACGAAAAGCTACTTGCGTCAAAAAGGTATTAAGTTTAAGGAAATAGACATCACCAAAGATGAGAGCGCAGCACGCTACCTAGTGAAGCGAACCCATCAGCAAGGGGTTCCCGTCATTGATATCGGTGGGAAAATAGTCATTGGGTTTGACAAACCAAAGATTGACCAATTGTTAGGGTTAAAATAAATAGAATCGAAAAAATATACCAATCTTTTTCTGTGGAGTAAAGAAAAACTAATGCTTCTTTAGTTTTCTAGGCTCCACAGAAAATAAGTTATCCATAATCCATAAGGAGAGTAGCATCCTTTGAAGCAGTTTAATTTTCGGCGTTTGCTTATACCTATAATCATTGGGGTAATCTTCCTGGGAGGATTGCTGTTAATTAATCAACCAAAATCTCCCACTACGGCATTACTCAAAGCTCCTAATCTTGAGTTGACGGATATTTACGGCAACGCTGTCTCATTGGAAGATTTTCGCGGAAAGGTAGTGCTAGTAAACAATTTTGCAGTATGGTGTCCCCCTTGCAAAGCAGAAATGCCCGAATTGGAAAGCTACTATTTAGAACACAAAGACAAAGACTTTGTTATCGTGGGAATTGAAGCAGGGCAGCCGCGTGACATGGTGCTTCTCTTTTCTCAAAGTATGGGGCTTAGTTTTCCTATCCTCACAGATCCGAACATGGAATCAATCCGCGCATTTCGTATGAATGGTCTCCCTAATTCTATCCTTATTGACCGTCAGGGTTTAATCCGTCAAACGTGGGTTGGCGCAGTAGATAAAGCTTTTCTAGAAAAAGAAGTTACTCCATTGCTAAATGAATAACAAGTTATTTAATTATGAAAGGAAAAAGATATGGATTCTATTGTTCAATGGCACGGCAGAATGAGTTTTACAGGACATTCAGAAAGCGGTTTCAGCGTTAACTTAGATTCCGACCCTGCAGTGGGAGGAGATAATAAAGGTTTTAGACCTCTAGAGTTAATGGCAATAAGTCTGGGTGGCTGCACTGCCATGGATGTAATCTCCATCTTGAATAAAATGCGCCAAGCTGTCCATGATTTTCAAGTAAAAGTACATGTAGAGCGTGCCGAGCAGCACCCGCGCGTGTTTACGTCGGGGATCATTGAATATCATATCAGCGGAAATTCTATAGACGAAGAAAGTGTCATCAAAGCCATTCGCCTCTCAAG
>DAOUFY010000120.1:0-8994 GCA_034429745.1 Anaerolineales bacterium | reverse complement strand
ATTGTCAACTCTTGGAGAGCAAGCACATCTGGCTTAAAATGCTGAATCACATCCAGAATGGCGCCGGAGCGATTTGGGTCATCTTTTAACTTGCCTACATTGTAGGTCATCAACTTTAATGAAAGAGGTTTTTTAAAAAGCATTGGCTATATTGACTTCATTGTGCGGTCTAATAAGTCTTGAATTTCTCTTTGGATCTCCTGCAATCGTTGGGGAGAATCAGCTTCAAACCTCATAGACAATTTTGCGCCAGTATTTGAAGCGCGTACTAATGCCCAACCTCCGGACATCGAAACGCGTATGCCATCTTCAGTAAATCCTTCCCCATATTGCTTCAATAAAGCGTCCTTGACTTTTTCAACAACTTGGAACTTAATCTCATCTGGGCAAGGTATTTCGATCAATTTCGTAGAATATAGCTTTGGCAGATCTTTAAAATATTCTGAAACTTTCTTAGTTCCACGCGACAAGAAGGAAACCAATCTTGCACCTGCCATATTGGCATCATCTATCGGATAGTAATCTTCAAACATAAACATATGACCGCTTAGTTCACCACCAAAAAGAATACCTTCCTCGCGCATTTTCTGCTTTACTAATGAGTGGCCTGTTTTCCACATTAATGGTACCCCGCCAAGCTTACGTATAGTATTGATAGTATTTGTGGATGTCTTTACATCCACAAGCACCCTTTCCCCTGGATGACGGCTTAAAAAATCTTGCGCCAAAAGCATTAAAATATAATCAGCTTCTCGGTATTCACCTTGTTCATCTATTAACCCTAATCGATCTCCATCACCGTCAAACCCTAAACCTAAATCGGCTTTATTTTCCAACACCTTTCGCTGAAGTTCTTCCAGAGTGTGAACCTCTTCAGGGTTGGGCTGATGATTTGGAAAGTTCCCGTCCAATTCTGTGAATAAATCAATCACTTCACATCCAATTTTCCTGAACAGCTTAGGAGCTGCAATACCTGCCACTGCATTGCCGGTATCAATGACTACTTTCATAGGACGAGCTAATTGAATTTTGCTAGCAATAATATTGATATACTCGTCAACAAAACTTTTTTGTTCGTAATTTCCCTTTCCTTGAGCAAAATTCCCATCTAATGTAACCTTCAATAAATCTTGAATATCATCACCACCAATGGGATAAGCTTGTTTTCCCACGACTTTAAACCCATTGAACTGCGGGGGATTATGGCTAGCTGTTACAACTACTCCACCCTCCATATTCCAATGACACACTGCCACATACATCATGGGTGTTGTGCATAAACCAATATCAATAATGTTGCAGCCAGTTGATAATAAACCTTGAATCAGCGCAGCCTTTAAGGATGCTGAGCTTGGACGATTATCCTCTCCAACGACTAAATTTTTACTCCCCTTCTTAATTAAATAAGTGCCAATGCCTTTTCCAATAATTATGGCTACCTCTTCTGTAATATCATCACCAACAACACCGCGTATATCATAAGCACGAAACATGTAGGGATTTATTTTAACAGCCATCCTTATCTCCTTAAATGTGTTTCTTTTATTATACCATTTTAGTCGTTGGACTTGATCACCTATTAATGGATTAATTCTCGTTTTCCCATAATCTTTGCCAATTTTTAAGATCTCTATTCGCCCGTAAGACAAGCTGTTGCGTGCGTTCTTTCTTGCCAAGTTTTTTAGACATCTCCATAGGAGGCAATAGACCAAAGTTAGCCTTCATGGGTTGAAACGTGTGCGGCTCAGCATGAGCAATATAGTCCATTAATGCTCCTACCATCGTCGTAGGTGGAAGAATCCACAAGGGTTTTCCTTTAATCCATCGGGCTGCATTAACCCCTGCTACCCAGCCGCTAGCGACGCTGCCTAAGTAACCTTCAACACCAGTGATTTGCCCCGCAAAAAACAAACTCTCTCGCTGACGAAATTGCATTGTTGCATCCAACAATAATGGTGAACAAATAAAACTATTGCGATGCATTTGTCCAAATCGTACGATTTCAGCTCCTTCCAATCCAGGTATTAGGTGAACTATCCTTTTTTGAGCTGAAATAGTTAAATTTGTCTGAAACCCCACTATGTTATACAACGAACCACAATAGTCATCTTGTCTTAGCTGAACTACAGCATAAGGTCTTTTTCCAGTACGAGGATCCTTTAAACCTACAGGTCTTAACGGCCCAAACAATAGAGCCTGTGGGTTTCGTTGAGCCATTACTTCAATAGGCAGACAACCTTCAAAATACCGACTATTGCCAGCCTTTACCCCCTGATCAATCTCTTTCTCAAACTCTTTCAGAGGATATCTTTCTGCAGTTAATAATTCATTCACAAAATGCTCAAATTGGGGCTTATCAAAGGGACAATTAATATAATCTCCCTCATCTAATATTCCTCGATTATATCGAGACGCCCGAAAAGTCTTTTCCTTGTCAATTGATTCATAAGTAATAATCGGTGCAATAGCGTCAAAAAAATACAAATTTTCCTTTCCACTCAATTCTTCGATGGCTTTACATATCCCCCCTGAAGATAATGGTCCGGTTGCAATAATTGTTGGTGCCAGCGGAATCTGAGTGATTTCTTCGTTTACAATCTTTATATTCGGGTGAGATTCAATTCTTTTCGTTACACAGCTTGCAAAAAGTTCTCTATCTACTGCTAAAGCACCGCCGGAAGGAATTGCTGCAGAAAAAGCACACTTAACAATTAGGGAACCTAACTGCTCAAGCTCTCCTAATAAACAACCAGATGCTCGGTCTGCCATTAAAGAACCTAGTGAATTGGAGCATACCAATTCTGCCAAGTAGCCTGTCTTATGTGCACCTGTCATCACTTTCGGTCGCATTTCATATAATGTTACCTCGAGACCGCGTTCCGCTGCTTGCCAAGCTGCTTCACAGCCAGCCAATCCGCCTCCAATCACGGTTATTTGTCTTGTCATTTGCTTTTTATTCCCTTAAAATCTATGGTATGAATCTTGCATCTTCATTCGTTATCGTATATACTATATTTTACCTTTAAACTTTTCGAGTGGAACAACTGCTATGGTCTCCTTATATCCAACTCAAAGACAATCTACTGAACTGCGTCAAATTCCAACTGCTCATTTAGCACAAACCATGTCGCTTCTCGCAATGACGATGCTGGAGCTACATCAAAAAATCGAAACAGAACTTTCTACCAACCCTGCCCTGGAACTCGTAGAAGAAAGACGTTGTCCCAATTGTGGTCGTTTATTGGTTAACGTTCCAATATGTCCCATATGCAGTCAACCTAATACCATTAATCCTGATGAGCCAGTTGTTTTTCTATCAGATCGTCAAGATTACTATACCTATCCAACGTTGCATGGCCAAGAGGAAAGCGATTTACCTGATGATAACTATGCCCCATTGATAGAAAATTTATCCACCTTTGTCATGCGTCAAGTATCTACCGACCTTTCTCCAGAGGAAAGGAAAATTGCCGCTCATATTTTAACCAGCCTTGATGAAGATGGTTTGCTTCCTATTACCGTACAAGAAATAGCTCAATATCATCATGTTCCTATATCTCAGGTGAATAAAGTACTCTCACTCATTCAACATTGTGAACCACTTGGTGTTGGAAGCCACACCCCACAGGAAGCCTTATTAATCCAATTAAATGTTCTTTCAGAAACAAAGCCTATTCCTCCATTAGCTGCAAAAGCTATTTCCGAGGGCTTAGAAATTCTTAGCCGTCGTCAATATTCTGAACTCGCCCGCCTTCTCAACACAAGCCTGAAAGAAGCCAAAGAAATAGCTCAATTTATCAGTGACAATCTCAATCCATTTCCAGCCCGTTCTTTTTGGGGAGACATCCATCACGGAGGAATTGCTCCTCCTCCTCAATATGTTCAGCCAGATATTGTTATAAGTTTGCAAGATAAAAACAATGAAAATAGCCCACTCATTGTTGAAATCCTCATGCCTTATCGAGGTACTCTGCAAATCAACCCACTATTTCGGCAAGCTGTGAATGAAGTAGATCAATCAAAAGTCGAACAATGGAAAGCTGATCTTGATCGGGCAAGTCTGCTCGTAAAATGCTTAAAACAACGCTATTTCACCATGAAAAGGCTGATGCTATTGCTTACCAAAACTCAACGCGAGTTCATCCTCAAAGGAGATTCATGGCTTTTACCGCTAACTCGAGCAGAAGTCGCTAAAAAGCTTGATGTGCATGAAGCTACCATTTCAAGGGCAGTTGCCGGAAAAATAGTTCAAGTACCTAATGGACATTTGATCCCCTTATCAAAATTTTTTGACCGTTCACTCCATATTCGAGCGGAACTAAGACGTATCATTTCAGAAGAACCTGAACCTCTTAGTGACACACAAATCATGTCAAAATTAAAATCGAGGGGTTACATTATCGCAAGGCGTACTGTAGCAAAATACCGCGCTATGGAAGGCATTTTACCAGCTAGGCTTAGGTACTCATCATGAATTTCCTATGAAAACAATTTTACCTCGGTCAAAAACCTTCCATTTTTGGAACACTGTTCCAAGTATTGATGATATTATCAACATCATCAATCACATTCCCAATGCTGCATTACTATACGATCTCGAAAAAAACCAGATTATCAATGGCAATATTAACCTGCTTCGATTAACTGCCTATACTCGTTATGAGCTTTTAGAGTTATCACTGAAGGAGCTTATTCTTTTCTCTAACGAAAAAGAAGAAATCTTCTCCCAATTTAATACTCAGCAGCCTTTAACAGCAGAATTAATCACTCGCCACAGCCAAAAGATTCCAACTTTGGTAACAGCATCTCCACTCGATGAGAACCGTCGTTGGTATTTGCTGACCATCGAAACACAAGACAGCAAAAATAATCAAGTTACTGCCGACCAACAAGTTGTCTTTTTATGTAAAACTTTTGAAGAGTTTGCCAATAAAAGTATTTCAACCCAAAAAGAAGCCACCTTAAAGTTTTTTCTACAAAAATATTTAGAATTAGTCCAAAATGGTTTCATTGCTGTTTATGAAGTTCAATATGAAGAACAAACTCCAATCCGATTAATAAAATCAGAATCTTCAATCAATGACAATGTTCTTCCACCTAGCATCGCGGTAAGAGATATAAACCCATATCGAGAAATCATTCTTTGGCAAAAAGGAAAACAAAGTACACCCGAAATTCTTCTCTTATCCAGAAAGCACCAAATAAATCTTCTCTTATCTCTACCGATAAAAGCAGGGGAAACCCTTTTTGGCGTTTTAATTATTGCAACGAATAAACTGAAGATTGATGAATGCATTTTACCTGCCTTAACTTCACTTACCGAAATCCTATCTTTACATTACATGATGTGGCAATCCTTGCAAACAGTATCTTGTGAATCCGAAGAGCATAAAAAACAATCTCTTCTGCATAATAAAATCATTGAAAATGTCCAAGACGGTGTCATACTGCTCTCCAATGACAACACCATCCTCTCTATAAACCCGGCCGCAGAGCACATTCTTGGTTACCTTACGCATGAAACTTATGGACAACCGGTGGAAAACATCCTTATTGGGACCGCAAACCTAAGCACGGCTTTACAATTAGCCAACGAAGGAGTAGAAACACCAAATTTAGGAGATATTACTCTACATCGTCGCGATGGAAAAGCCTTCAATGCATTTCTTCAAGTTATTCCTGTAAATGAAGACAAACAATCTTTAGGCAAAATTATCATTATACGAGATTTAAGCCAGTACCACGAAATCAAAATAAGAACCCAACAGCTAGAGCAACGCGCTTTATTAGGTGAGTTGACTGCTATATTTTCTCATGAGATTGGCAACCCACTCAATAATATCAGTCTCGCTTTGCAAACCTTGAATGAACAGATCGATCATAATCAACCCTATTATATTCATATACAAAGAATTCAAAGTGACCTTGATCGTCTTGCCAACTTAATGAAAACCGTTCTTTCCTTTTCAAAATCCTCTACGTATAACATGATTGAAATGGATATCGTCGAATTAATCGAGAAAGTATTAATGCGTTGGCAAACTCACCTAGCAAAGCAACAAATTCAAACCCATTTTCAAACCGAGCTGACCTCAGCTTACATTCTAGGACATGCTCAAGCATTAGAACAAGTCTTTACAAACTTATTTAGCAATGCTTTGCGAGCAATGGAAGGTATGGATGATGGTACCTTACATATCAAAGTAGATCGGATATGGCTTGACAAACAGCAAGATTACATTCAAATCACCGTTAGCGACAATGGAATTGGAATTCCAAAGGAACATCTTGATCATATTTTTCAGCCTTTCTTTACAACAGATCATCAGAACGGAACTGGTTTAGGTTTAACAATAACTGAAAGAATTGTTATTGCCCATAAAGGCAAAATTCAGGTAAAATCATTTCCCAGTGGTGGTTCGGTTTTTATACTTACTTTTCCAGCTGTCCACCCAAATAAGACATAATACAAATCTAGAAAGGAAAAACTATTTCGCTAATGACAGCAACAGTATTAATTGTTGATGACGAAGAATCACCCCATATTTATGCCGGAGAATTCCTTCGCAAACACGGCTACGAAGTGATTTCCGCTTATACGTTGGAAGAAGCACGAACCCATCTTAAGCATGAAAGCGCCGATATAATTCTTTTAGATATCAAACTTCCTGACGGCTATGGGCCCAATTTGCTTGAAGAAAGCCTTCGTCTTCCAATGCGGCCACCCATTATCCTCATTACCGCTTGGGGTGATATTGAAACTGCCGTTAACGCAATGAAAGGGGGAGCACACGACTTTTTACAAAAACCTATTAAACTCGATCAATTGCTTGAATCAGTGAAAAGAGCCGAAGAGCTTGTTTCTATGCGCCGCGAGCTACTTCATTTAAGGAAAGCCCAAACTCAAGAATTAGATTTCGTTGTGAGTAAAAGCCAGGTTATGAAGGATTTATTAGCCCAGATTCAACGCGTCGCCAACACTTCTGTTTCCCTTCTTTTAACTGGTGAATCGGGTACCGGCAAAGATATTCTGGCTAAAGCTACTCATCAAATGGGGATTCGTAAAAATAAACCATTTGTAGCAATCAATTGCCCGGCAATCCCAAGCACCTTAGTTGAATCTGAACTCTTTGGACACGAGAAAGGTGCATTTTCAGACGCAAACACAAGAAAATACGGTTTAATGGAAGTGGCTGACGGCGGTATCCTTTTCCTTGATGAAATTTCCTCTCTTCCTCTTGAGCTTCAAGCCAAACTTCTGCGAGCCTTAGAAGATCGCAGCTTTAGAAGAGTAGGTGGTACTCAAGAAATTAAAGTGGACGTTCAATTGATTACAGCAACGAACAAAGATTTAGAAACCATGATCCACGAAAATACTTTTCGTGAGGACTTATATTACCGTTTGAAAGTCGTCCACCTTCATGTTCCACCTTTACGCGAACGTGTCGAAGATATCCCCGATTTAGTTGGATTATTCATCCGTCGTAACAACGCATCTATGGGGTTGAAT
Organism: Anaerolineales bacterium; assembly: GCA_034429745.1. Taxonomy (GTDB): domain Bacteria; phylum Chloroflexota; class Anaerolineae; order Anaerolineales; family DRKV01; genus JBAXBF01. The sequence continues at coordinate 1,484 of DAOUFY010000120.1, read as the reverse complement.
ATCAAAGGAGTTACTCCTCGGGTTATGGACCAATTGATGAATTATTCCTGGCCTGGAAATATCCGCCAGTTGCGACACGTTATCGAAAGGGCAATGACTTTCTGTGATGACGAGTTAATTGACCTTGCTCATTTGCCGCCTGAGCTTTTTCCTAAGCACCTGTAATTGACCTGCTTATTGTAATTTTTGTGGATATCTCTTCAACTTTAGCGGATTTTTCTAGCTTCCATGTAATACCTTTTTTCTTGGGCATGTCCCATTGAAAACGCTTTTTTCGGCAAACTTCCTTCTACCATAACAGTTTTAAAGAGAGATTTTTTATCAATAGGCGGTAAAAAGAAACCAGCATAAGTGGGTTTAGATGCCAACTCTCTGATCACTTCATCACCATGAACATAATCAACTTTATCAAACCATTTTTCTTTCAATCCATGTTCTATAAAATCTTGTAGGGTTGCTACTGCCAAAGAGGATTTTGGGTTGTTTACCGTTAGGCAATGCAAACCATTTGAAGAGATAAATCCAAAAGAATGCGTATTATTTTCCGGCCGCCCATTATTCCCTTTTACTTTGACAGCCAATTTTTCAAAGTTATCATATTTCTCTATTGTTACATTCCCAAAATATTTTTGTGCTTCTTTGAGAATGTCATAATGCACCCCTATAAGCAAGCGATGAATGGGTTCAAACATCAAACCTTCATCATACAGGTTGACAAGCTCCACGAGCGCATAACGTGCCGGGTGGTTGGCAGCAACAGTTGGCTTTAATTTTTCCCAATAAGTTTTTGCAGTAGCCATAGAATGGTTTCCATCTCCTACAGCGAAAACCAATGGAGAATAATTTCTCTCTAAGTTATATCGTTGATAAAAATATTCCTCGTCTGCTAAAGCTTCAAGACTTTTTAACACCGATTTTTCTAAATTTTGATCTTGAACAACATAACCGCGTAACTCTCCACCCCCCATATTCAGCGTAAAATCATATAATTTTAACAGGGACTTTTTATGCTGCTCTAACGGCTCAATTACTTCCTTTTTCTCATCATCTATAAGAATCATGATGTGCGGCAACTCCAAAGCCGCATCATTTCTAATCTTCAATCTCGGAGGAATCCTTTCAACTATTGTAGCTTCCGTTGCTCGGATAATAGAATCCGAATTTGGACGAAAGTCATACTTTTCCAAATCTAAGGCTACCATTAAACCTTTTCGGGTACCATGGTTTAATACTCTTTCAACGTAAATTAAACCTTCTATTTCCTCCAATATTCCTTTTTGCAAGGTTTCTATCATTGCTTGGTGAATTTTTTGAATGCGAAGATCGACATCCTCTGCTTCCAAATATACCTCTGGTAAAATCAAATGTAATGTTGAAGGACTATCTCCAACATAACGATATAACTCTTCCCAATATTCCGGCTGCGAAGTATATTGATCACAAGCAACCACCGACCATTTCGTCAAATCAAGCCCCTCACGAGG
>DAOUFY010000119.1:0-8324 GCA_034429745.1 Anaerolineales bacterium | reverse complement strand
CTAAGACGCGTGCTCCGATAATATCTTTTAAAGGGGGGATGGACAAGGAGAAGTCTTTGAAAAAAGGGGGTTCTTGAATATAAGTTGATGAATGCTGCCAGTCATAAGTAACACTGCTGGACACGTTAAGGCTATTCCATCTCTCGTTGCCGTCAAAAACGTTTTTGTAGCGTTCAATAAACAGCTCTGGTTTCAAAGAAGACGAGACTATTTGATGGGTATCTGCCTGAGTGGGGAAAATATCCGCCAAATAGATGGGTTGGTTAGATTTGTCATACCCCAAGGGGTCTTTAGCAAAGTCAATATCCATGCGTCCAGCAAGGGCATAGGCGATGACTAAGGCGGGTGATGCTAAATAATTTGCCCGTACTAAAGGATGGATACGTCCCTCAAAATTGCGGTTGCCGGAAAGTACGGCAACGGCAACCAACTGATGATCTCTAATCGCTTGGGCAATTTCGGGCTTGAGGGGACCTGAGTTGCCAATGCAAGTTGTACAACCATAACCAACCACATCAAAGCCCAAGGTTCGCAAAGGATCAAGCAAATGAGATTGCTGCAAATACTCTACGACGACGCGCGAGCCTGGAGCAAAACTCGTCTTTACGTAAGGTGCAATTGACAAACCTTTTTCGACAGCATTTTTAGCCAACAAAGCAGCTTCGATTATTGTAAAAGGGTTTGAAGTATTGGTGCATGAGGTAATAGCTGCAATAACAACTGATCCATGCTGAAGCTGAACTTCTTTTCCATCAAGGTTAATGTTAATTGTTTTTTTCGTCTCTTCGTCAGAGAGCTCAAATCCACGTTCTTTTAATGGGGCAGTGAGACTAATTTGAAAAGACTTTTTGCTAGATTTTAAAGGGATAAGATCATGAGGTCGTTTAGGACCTGCTATACAAGGTTCAACAGTGGATAAGTCTAATGTAATAATTTCTGTGTAGCTAGGATCAGGTGTTTGTGGTGTGTAGAAAAGGTGCTGCGCTTTGCAATACTGTTCTACTAAAGCGATGTGTTCGCTGGAACGACCGGTAAGTGCAAGATAATTGAGTGTTTCTTGATCAATGGGGAAGAAACCAATTGTAGCTCCGTATTCTGGAGCCATATTGCTGATGGTAGCACGATCGGCGAGAGAAAGATTGAAAAAGCCAGGACCGAAAAATTCAACAAATTTACCGACAACGCCTTTTTTGCGTAATAGCGAGGTAATGGTAAGTACAATATCTGTTGCGGAAATACCCGATTTGGGTTTGCCTTCTAATCGAAAACCAATCACATCAGGTAGCAGTAAATCGAGTGGTTGATTAAGCATGACAGCTTCGGCTTCAATGCCACCAACTCCCCAACCAACTACACCCAAAGCATTAACCATTGTGGTATGTGAATCTGTGCCTACTAAAGTGTCTGGAAAGGCGAGGATGTGTCCATCACGTTTTTGAGTCATGACAACAGGGGCTAAATATTCAATGTTGACTTGATGAACTATACCAGTAGATGGAGGGACAACCCTAAAGTTAGAAAAGGATTTTTGCCCCCAGCGTAAAAATTGGTAGCGTTCTTGATTTCGCTGAAATTCGAGCTGAGTATTTAGTGCTTCTGCATCAGGACAGGCATAATAGTCTACTTGAAGAGAATGATCTATGACAAGGTCTAAAGGGAGCAACGGGTTGACTTTTTGGGCATCTTTACCTAAGCGGAAGAGGGCAGAGCGCATGGCTGCCAAATCAACGATAGCTGGGACGCCGGTAAAATCCTGCATTAGAACGCGAGCGGGGTAAAAAGGAAAAGCCTGCCTGTTAGCTTGTGGGGTCCAAGAGGCGACATGAAGCAAATCTTCTTCTGAACATTTTCCTAACTGAAATTGGCGAAAAGCCATTTCCAATAATACCCTTATACAAAAAGGCAAAGCGGAGATATTTGTTAAGCCTTGTTGTTCGAGTGTTTCTATCCGATAAAAATGGTAATCTGAAAAGGGGGTACGAAGCAGTGCTGGTTGAATATGAAGAGATTTGGACATATCCTACTCCTGATTAAGATGTTTGATGTTCTTTTTTAGAAAAGTTTCAGCTTGTTTTAGACAATCCAAACTAACTTGATGCCCGGTTGAACTTTCACAATAAGTTACTTGGGCGCCGGCAATGGTAAGCCATTCAACAGTTTTATGCGCTCGGGCTATGGGGATAGTTTTATCATAAGTGCCATGGGCAATAAAAACTGGAGTGTTGAGGAGAGGTTGCTTTTTACAAAGCGATAGAGCCCCATGAGGAAGATAACCTGCAAACCCAACAATAGATTGAGCGAGTTGTGGGTAGGTTAAGCCGATCATAAAGGCTAAAGCAGCACCTTGGCTGAAACCCATCCAATGCAAGGATGAAAAATTCGCATCAGCGAAATGAGGTAAATGTGGAAGTTCGCTGCATAAAGAAGAAATCGAAGTTAAGGATTCTTGAAACTTTACAGTCGAAGGAAATACACCTTCTTGAAGCTCATACCATCCAAACCCACCTTGAGGGGTAGGAAAAAGACCGCGTAGAGCTACGATGATAAAAGACTTCTGCAAGTGGCGAGTGAACACCCACATTTTGGTTTCGTCACCTGTCCAACCATGCAAGAGAAAAAGAACGGGCAAAGGTGTATGAGACAAGCTGGGAGGTTTATGAAGGAGTATTTCCCAAGGAGGCAAAGATATGGATTGCAGAGACAAATCTTCAGGTTTCATGAGGTTGCAATTTTATGAATTGGTTCACTTTCTTTTAAGTTGTTTATCATTGTACGCCAGAGGCGCGACCTAAAACTGACTGCACGATAGAGTTTCGGAAGCATCTCTATTGTAGCGTCATATCCAAGCTGGGCGCCTGAAGAAAAATCCACTTGGGCAAGCAAACCTATATGCTTAACGTCTGGGCGGATGATTACTTCTGGTTTTTCTATTTTTAGTCGCAGTTCAGTCAATAGATTAGTGCTGAGCTCCATGGAGGTGAGAAATATATTTAATGCCTGGGCAACCCGCAGGCGAATAATCTGTTGAAAAATAGGGTGAGTTGGGATTTGTTCGAGGGGGGAAATAATTTCGTATCCCGGCTCATAACTAGAGAGAACTACTGCGACCACAGGCAGAGTTGGAAAAAATTGGCGGGCAACGGATACGGGAACGTTGCCCATAACTCCCCCATCAACAAGAAGGTGTTCATTCCAAGGTTGGGCAGGGAAAACACCAGGAATAGCCATACTCGCTTTTAGGGCGTCAATTACACGGCCTTGGTTGAGAATCACCTCGCGGGAGTGCTTTAAATCGGTAGCAGTTACCGCGAGGGGAAAGTTCAATTGTTCAAATGTTCTTTCACCTAAGAATTCGTGCAGGAGTTTTTCAAGTCCATAAAAACCTAGCAATGAAGGTGTTTCCTGTTTTCCGTGGGTGAATAAGCGTTGAAACTCGATGGATTCAAGCCGCGTCAGGATTTCTTCAGGGGAATAACCAGCTGCAAAGACTGCGCCGATAGCAGCTCCTACACTTGTGCCAGCTATTGCTTTAATTTGGAAATGATGCTGTTGAAGGCAGCGGAGAACACCGATATGTGCGCACCCTTTTGCTCCACCGCCGCCGAGCGCTAAAGTGATTTGCATGAATCATCCTCCATATGAGAGTTTATTATACATTATGAAAAGGAATGGAAAACATATATAAATTTAATTCAAAGATTAGAAAATTGTTAATATTTGTTAAAAATGAAATCGCTTCCCTTGACTTTTTTTATATATATACTATAATAGAGTTATGATATGTCAAAAAGACGTCAAGAAAAAGCAAAATGTGGTTGAAGGTCGTTATTAATTTTTCCGTAAGGGATTGATAACGATTTTTTTTGTCATTATGTGACAATATTATTTTCTTTATAGATGATTAGAACCTTAAAAAGTGAATAAAATGAGCGGCGCAACTCTTTTTCGCATTAAGGGTTAATACAAGCGAAGAAGGATAGCGTCCAGTCGTTGTGGCGCTTATAAACAGGTCTCCTGGGAGCAGTGGGAGTGTTGTGTAGGACCAATTAAATCAAATTTTTATATTTATTTATAAGAGGAGAAATTAAAATGAAAGGGATAATTGGCGAAATCTTTGGTACCTGCATTCTGATCCTGCTAGGTGATGGCGTTGTAGCAAATGTTGGCTTGGCCCCAAGGTTGGCTTCCGCAGGTTATGACTGGAACACCATTGTCATCGGATGGTCAATGGCAGTGTTGGTAGCTGTATATGTAAGCGGTGGGGTGTCTGGCGCGCACCTTAATCCAGCGGTAACCATTGCGTTAGCAGTCAAGCGCGGCTTCCCCTGGAAAGACGTAGTGCCTTATATTATAGCACAGATTATTGGGTGTTTCCTTGGCGCTTTGCTTGTCTTCTTGGTTTATATGGAAGGCTTAAAAGCAGCTGGAATGCCCAATGTATGGTGCACGGGTCCAGGTGGTGTTTTCGGCAGCAGCTTCTGGGGTGCTGTAGGTGATAAAGGAGCTGGTGGCGCGTATTCCCTCGGCAACGCTTTCATTGCAGAAATTGTTGGCACAGCTGTACTTTTATGGGGTGTTCTTGCCAGCGGCGACGCGAAGAACATGGGCTTAAAGGATAACTTGGGTGTATTTGTGGTTGCATTAACCGTGTTGGCAGTTGGTATTTCATTGGGTGGTCCAAGTGGTTATGCCATCAATCCTGCCCGTGACTTCGGTCCTAGATTGTTTGGAGCGATTGTTGGTACACAAGGTTTGTTTGATGGGCTTTATTGGTTGGTGTGCCCCATTATTGGTCCTATCGTAGGCGGCTTAGTGGGTGCATTCACCTATGATTGGTTTGTAACTGCTCAAATCGAGAAGTAGTTGTTTTCTATTCCTGCACAGCTCCCATAAGAGGCAAGCGGCTTAGCAATAAGCTGCTTGCCTCATCCAAAATCCAGAGCCTGTATTGTAAGATCCATTCTAAAATATGATTAGATGGATTGTTTCGTTTAAGATTCAAGGAGAGAAAGATGAAAAAATTAATTAATAACCCAGAAGCAGTAGTAAAGGAAGAACTAGAAGGAATAGCTTATGCCCATTCCGATATGGTGAAGGTGCATTTTGATCCTAATTATGTAGTGAGAGCAGACGCACCCATTAAAGGAAAAGTGGGAGTCATTTCAGGCGGTGGATCGGGGCACGAGCCGATGCATGGTGGTTTTGTCGGTGTGGGTATGCTGGATGCAGCTTGCCCCGGTGCAGTGTTTACTTCGCCAACTCCTGATCAGATGCTTGAGGCGACGAAAGCTGTCAATGGTGGGGCTGGTGTACTTCACATTGTGAAGAACTACACCGGTGATATCATGAATTTTGAAATGGCAGCCGATTTAGCGCGCGGTGAGGGAATTGAAGTCGCTTCAATCGTCATTGACGATGATGTGGCAGTACAGGACAGCTTATACACAGCTGGTCGCCGAGGTGTGGGCAGCACTGTGCTTTGTGAAAAAGTATGCGGTGCTGCAGCTGAACAAAAGAGGCCATTAAAAGACGTGCTTGCTGTTGCCCAAAAAGTAAAGGAGTGGGGAAGAAGCATGGGCATGGCGCTCACTTCCTGCACAGTACCTCATGCTGGAAAGCCTACTTTCGACCTGCCGGAAGATATGATGGAAATTGGTATAGGGATTCATGGCGAACCAGGTAGGGAACGCATGAAGTTGAAGAGCGCAGATGAAATCACTGAAATGCTTATGGAGCCCATCATAAAGGATATCCCCTATAAATCAGGTGATCAGGTCTGCCTATTTGTCAATGGTATGGGTGGCACCCCACTTATCGAGCTGTATATAGTCTATCGCAAAGCTTATCAGATTTGTGAAAAGCATGGTATCAAAGTTGTCCGCAATTTAGTTGGGTCATACATCACTAGCCTTGAAATGGCTGGTTGTTCAATCACCTTGCTCAAGATGGATGATGATCTTCTGAAATTGTGGGATGCTCCAGTAAAAACTCCCGGATTACGCTGGGGAATGTAGTCATATAATGCTTTGAGGTAGCACACTTTCTTCCAGGAGTTTACCATGGCTATAGAACAAAAAGATGTAATTGAATGGATAAAAAAATATGCCGACGTCATTTCGGAAAAGCGTCAATACTTAATTGACCTGGACTCTGCTATTGGAGATGCCGATCATGGTGAGAATATGAACCGCGGTTTTCAGGCGGTATTAAAAAAGATGCCAGAAGTTGCGGATAAGGATATTGGTTCGATCCTGAAAATGGTAGGGATGACTCTTCTGGGTACAGTTGGAGGAGCAGGAGGTCCTTTATATGGCACCTTGTTTTTGCAGATGGGTACAAAGAGCGCCTCAAAATTTGAATTAACTCTTCAGGATTGGACTGATATGCTGGAAGCAGCTATCAATGGCATTGTGGCGCGAGGCAAGGCAGAGTTGGGCGATAAAACTATGGTTGATGCTTTAAGTCCAGCTTTGGAAGCTCTCAAAGAGGCCACAAAGAATGGAAAGAGCATGCAAGAAGCCCTGCAGGCTTCAGCAGCAGCTGCTGAAAAAGGAATGCTGGCTACCATCCCCCTTGTGGCGAAAAAAGGTCGGGCAAGCTATCTGGGAGAAAGAAGTGCTGGACATCAAGATCCAGGTGCAACTTCTTCATATTACTTGTTGAAGGCTGCGGCGGAAACCTGGAAATAGGGTGTATAGCCACGTTGGCAACAACGTGAGATTATAAAAATATAAAAATATGGAGGATGAATAAAATGGCAAAATATGCAGCAGCAGTTGATCAAGGTACTACTAGTACTCGCTTTATGATCTTTGATCATAAAGGGCAAGTTGTAGGAATCGCCCAGAAAGAGCATGAGCAGATTTATCCGAAGCCGGGCTGGGTCGAGCATGATCCTATGGAAATCTGGACACGCACCCAAGAAGTTATCAAAGGTGCGCTTCAAGCCAGCGGCGTAAGCCCCAAGGATATTGCGGCAGTCGGCGTAACCAATCAGCGTGAAACAACGGTTGTTTGGGAAAAAGCGACCGGAAAACCAGTTTATAACGCGATTGTGTGGCAAGATACCCGCACGGATAAGATCTGCAACGAATTAGCCAACAGCGGCGGTCAAGATCGTTTTCGCCCGAAAGTAGGTCTTCCCTTAGCTACTTATTTCTCTGGTCCAAAAATTAAGTGGATTTTGGACAATGTACCCGGTGTACGCGAGAAAGCTGAAAAAGGTGAGGTTCTCTTCGGAAACATTGACACTTGGGTAATCTGGAATTTGACCGGTGGACCTAAGGGCGGCGTTCATGTAACAGATGTCTCCAACGCTTCACGCACCATGCTGATGAACCTGGAAACACTGGATTGGGATGATGAAATCCTCAAGATCATGGGTGTACCCAAGGCTATGCTACCCAAGATTATGCCCTCCAGTGAAGTCTATGGCAAAGCAGTAGGTGATTTAGAGGGAATTCCTGTATCAGGAGACTTGGGCGATCAGCAGGCAGCGCTGTTTGGGCAAGCATGCTACTCAGTGGGTGAAGCCAAGAATACGTATGGAACTGGCTGCTTCATGCTGCTCAACACTGGTGAAAAACCAGTTCAATCGAAGAATGGTTTGCTGACCACACTTGGTTACAAGATCGGCAATCAAAAAGCTGTCTATTGCTTGGAAGGCTCGATCGCAATCACTGGTGCATTAATCCAATGGCTGCGCGACAATCTGAAGTTCTTTGATGTATCAGCCCAGGTGGAGCCTTTGGCACGCTCGGTTGAAGACAGCGGCGGTATTTACTTTGTGCCAGCTTTCTCTGGTTTGTTTGCGCCGTATTGGAAATCCGATGCACGCGGTGTTATTGTAGGCCTGACCCGCTACATCACCAAAGCACACATTGCCCGAGCTGCTCTTGAGGCGACTGCTTATCAGACCCGCGAGGTGCTGGATGCGATGAACAAGGATTCTGGCGTTGCTTTGACAGCCCTCAAAGTAGATGGCGGTATGGTTTACAATGAGCTATTGATGCAATTCCAATCAGACATCTTGGGTGTTCCTGTTATTCGCCCAGTGGTTGCTGAAACGACTGCGTTGGGTGCTGCTTATGCAGCCGGTTTGGCGGTAGGCTTCTGGAAAGATTTCGATGAGCTACGCGCGAACTGGGGCAAAGACAAAGAATGGCAGCCCAAGATGGACGCTGGCACTCGCGAGAAGCTCTACAAGGGCTGGTTGAAAGCAGTGGAGCGAACCTTTGGTTGGGTTGAATAATACCTTCCTTTTCAATTTATATACATAGGTGGTGTAGGGGCAATCCAACGATTGCCCCTACTTTATGCACTGA
>DAOUFY010000118.1:0-15774 GCA_034429745.1 Anaerolineales bacterium | reverse complement strand
TATTTTTATATTGCTACATTAATAGTAATCCTGATCGTAATAATAGTTGCACAAAGACTAGATGATTCAAACATTGGCAGAGCGTGGGTTGCTATCCGTGAGGACGAAATGGCTGCAGTGGCTATGGGTATCCCGGTCGTGAAATTAAAATTAGCTGCTTTTGCTGTTGGTGCATCGTTCGCAGGTGCTATGGGGGTTTTATTTGCAGCAAGTAGAACTTTTGTTAGTCCTGAGTCATTTTCTTTTATGCAATCCATTGGGGTTCTAACCATGGTCATACTAGGCGGGCTAGGCAGCATTCCAGGCGTAATTTTAGGTGCTGCGGTTGTTGTTATACTTAATCTGCAAGTATTGCAAGGTTTATCATTATATCTCAGTCAACTGAGACAGTCGGAGGCTGTAATACCGATTATTAATTTTGCATGGAAAAATTTATCCAACCAACTAGACCCAGCTAAATATCAGCGCATGTTGTTTGGAATTATCTTAATCTTAATGATGATATACCGTCCTTCAGGATTGATACCAAGCAAACGCAGAAAAATGGAACTTGGTGAAGAGAACCAACATAACGAAGAAGGATGAAATAGAGGTTTATATTCAATCATAGGAGGGAATAGAAAATGCCCTTACTTGAAGCAAAAAAAGTAACGAAAAGATTTGGCGGTTTGCAAGCAGTCAGTAATATGGATTTTATTCTTGAAGAAGGAAAAATAGTAAGCATTATCGGTCCGAATGGGGCCGGGAAGACGACCTTTTTTAACACACTAACAGGCATTTATAAACCAGAGGACGGCGAAATCATATTTAATGGAAATCATCATTTGATAGGATTAAGCCCTGATCAAATTACAGCTTTAGGTATTTCTCGCACGTTTCAAAACATCCGACTTTTCGCAAATATGACAGTCATGGAAAACGTGCTTGTTGGAATGTTTTGCAGATTAAAACAGAATCCGTTGGATATATTATTTCGAACAAAATACTTTAGAGAAGAGGAAGATAAAGCGAGAAAAAAAGCAAAAGAACTTTTAGCTTTTGTCGGTTTAAGCGGTGTAGGCGATGAAATAGCTAGCAACCTTCCTTACGGTGCACAACGAAAAATTGAAATAGCTCGAGCTTTAGCCTCAAACCCCAGATTGCTTCTCCTTGATGAACCAACCGCAGGAATGAATCCTCATGAATCAGAAGAAGCTATGGAACTTTTTCAAAAATTGAGAAATGAATTAGGGATCACTATTTTATTGATCGAGCACGATATGAAAGTGGTGATGGGTATTTCTGAGAGAATCACTGTAATGGATTATGGTCAAAAAATAGCAGAAGGGTTGCCGGTTGAAATTCGTTCAGATCCGAGAGTGATTGAAGCTTACTTAGGTCGTGAAGCTGCAACTGCATTAACTTTTTAGGAGATTTCACCCTATGCACTTACTTGAATTAGACAATATACATTCTTACTACGGACATATACATGCTTTGCATGGTATTTCACTATTTGTTGATGAGGGAGAGATTGTAACTTTAATAGGTGCTAATGGTGCCGGAAAAAGTACAACCTTAAGAACAATATCTGGTTTAATTAAACCAAAACAAGGCAAAGTTATTCTTTCAGGGAAAGATATAACTGGTATGCCACCCCATAAAATTGTTGTGGCTGGTGTTGGGCATGTTCCCGAAGGAAGAGGAATCTTTCCTCGTTTAACGGTAAGGGAAAATTTAGAGATGGGGGCATATACAGTTAATAATCCCACCGAAGTTGAAAGACGAATGGAAATGGTTTTTACACTCTTTCCTCGTCTTAAAGAAAGAATCAATCAAAAAGGGGGCACATTGTCGGGAGGCGAACAGCAAATGTTAGCCACCGGCAGAGGACTTATGTTAAAGCCCCATATATTACTAATGGATGAACCATCTATGGGGCTTGCACCGGTCTTGGTAGATGCCATTTTTGAAGTTATTGTTGAACTAAATCGTAAAGAAGGTACAACTATTCTCTTAGTTGAACAAAATGCATTAAAAGCCTTATCCGTTGCTCACCGAGGATATGTGCTCCAAACGGGTAGAATTGTGCTTCATGACACTTGTGAGAACTTAAGAAAAAATAAAATGGTGCAGCAAGCCTATTTAGGTATGTAGAAATCCTCCTAACGCTCTCGGAAACTATAGACCCATACCTTAGTACCGCTGCCTCTTCTATCCCATTGAGAGCGATCTTTTGGGGGAATTTCCCAAACTGGTGTTATCCAACGGAACAACCATTTGGCATCTTGGTTGCGCATGTTAATACAACCATGACTCATGGGCATACCAAAATTATTATGCCAATAGGTACCATGAATCGCAGCACCATAACGGTAAATAAAGAACATGGACCATGGTACACCTGGTAACGAGTAAAAATCCGGGACACCACTGATATCTACAGCCCCCATGTGTTTTGAAGGATATTTGGAAGCAATATTATATTCACCTTCCGGAGTACGCATGCCGTCTGGTACTGCTTCTTTAGTGGGAATACCGGTTGAGACTTTCGTTCGAAATACTTCTTCATTGTTTTCTAAAGCAATCAGGGTTTGATTGCGGAGATCTACTTCAATTAGTTTTTTACCCGGGTCAACATCTTGGGATAAAGGTGAAATTTCCTCATCTGGAATGAGGCGTAAATGAGTGGCAGGAACATAGTGCTTTAAATAACGATCCAATTCCGATGTAATTTGATACCATGGTTGTCCATCGGGTCCTAGAATGACATCCGTGATCCAATGAGTTGTTTCATAATACAAAGGATCCACTCTTTTCCATGCTTTTTTATCATTATCATATTTAAAAGCATGAGAAAGAGGGACTGTCAGCTCAGTTAACAAGCCTTCCTTAGGTACTTTCCAAAGAACTGGATTAAATCGAGTGGACACTATTTGAGTGTGATTGCTGTGAATATAGCCACCCCATACTCTATACCAGCGCGGGTTATGAGCTGGTCCTTTAGGTGAATTGACCACATAATAAACCGTAACTAGTTGATCTAAAAACCGAGTTCCAACAATTTGGCTTTCAAAATCAGGCTCACTGTAAACATCAACTCGTTTGGACGCAATTCGTGCAACTAAGCGTTTTTGCCGTTCCTCGTGGCGCGTAAAATACGGCCTAAAGGCAACTGCACCAAGAGCAGCGATATTAATTAATAAAAAATCTCTTCTTGAAATATTTTTCATAGCTCTTTTAACTTATTTCCAATAATTTACTTTGGTTATTAATAAATTTTTATTCACCAAATTCGCATTCCACATCTACGTGATATTCCCATTTATTCCCTCGATAAATAATAATATCTCCGTAGAGAGTATTTTGAATTACCGATAAAAAGTCTCTTTTAATTAGTTCTAATATGGCTAAAAAAGTTACAACTATTTCTATTCTAGATGTGAAATCAATGATTAGTCTAAAAAAATTAATTTCCTGATATTGGCGTAAAAGACTTTGAATGTAATTGATCTTTTCCTTAATCGTAATTTTTGGCATAGATACGATACTTTGTAGAGGTATCTTCTTATCCATATCCTTATTTAATATTTTAATAAACATTAAAGCCAATTGATGCAAGTTGTATCCATTCATTGCTACATCTGTCGTAGATAAATGAATGGGAGACACTCTTAAATAAGTGGAAAGATGATGATTTTCCCTTTCTGCAAATGTGTTTGCAATTGTTTTAAATCGCTTATAAGCTAAAAGTTGTTGTATGAGCATTTCACCGGCATCTTCTTCATCATCAACATGGATCTGATATGATGGTTTCGGTAATAAAGCTTCGGACTTAATTTGAATTAGGCGAGCAGCAATAACTAGAAACGCCGAAATTTCCGCCGGATAGTATTCTTCAATCTTCTCTAAATAAGATAAAAATTGATCAGTAATTTGCGCTAAAGCGATTAATGTTATATCTAATTCTGCTTTTTCAATTAATTGCAAAAGCAGATCCAAGGGTCCATCAAAAACCTCGGTTGCGATATTGTATCGTCTAGCTTGAAAAAATAGGGGCTGCGAATTCATACTATTATTATACTACGAAAAATGGTGAAATGTGTAGTGGATATTATAGGTCTAAATAGTATCCTTATTGATATATAGAGATTATACTCTTTTTATTTTGGCACCTAATTTTTGCAATTTTTCATCAATTTTCTCATAACCGCGGTCAATTTGGATGATATTTCGTATTTCAGATGTTCCTTTGGCGGCTAAGGCAGCTAGAACTAAAGCCATGCCGGCACGTATATCTGGACTTTCTAATCGGGCTCCATACAATTGAGTTGACCCATGTATGATGCAGCGATGTGGATCACAAAGCACAATTTGAGCACCCATAGATACTAATTTATCTGTAAAAAACATTCGGCTTGGATACATCCAATCATGAAACAAGACCGTGCCATTAGATTGTGTAGCAACAACAATCGCTATGCTCATCAAATCTGTTGGAAATGCCGGCCAAGGCATAACACTGATTTCAGGTATAGCATTACCTAAATCTGGTTCGATGATCAATCTTTGTTCTGTTGGTACAAAAATATCATCTCCTCTATTTTCCCAATCTACACCTAACCTATTGAAAACCATCTTTACCATAGGTAAGTGATGCACTCCAGCATTTTTAATACATATTGACCCATGGGTAACAACAGCCGCACCAATTAAACTGACAACTTCTAAGTAATCTGAACCTACTTTAAACTCAGTTCCATGCAAGGAATCAACTCCCTCAATATAAAGCAGATTTGAACCTATGTGACTAATTTTTGCACCCATTTGATTTAGCATAACACAGAGTTCTTGAATATGGGGCTCTGATGCTGCATTTCTTATTATGGTCGTTCCTTTTGCTGTAACAGCTGCCATAATCACGTTTTCAGTTGCCGTTACAGATGCTTCGTCTAAAAGTATTTCAGCACCTGTTAACCTTTGAGCCTTGAAGGAAATCCGCTTAAAGGCAGGCTCGTATTGTATATCCGCTCCAAGAGCTCTCAATCCAATAAGGTGGGTATCTAATCTTCTTCTCCCGATTACATCCCCCCCTGGCGGAGGTAAGTGAACTTCCCCATGACGAGCAAGTAGAGGTCCCGCTAATAATATTGAAGCGCGAATATTTTGACATATTTCTTCATCAAGGTAACCTGTTTGAATATTTTCTGCCTTTATTTTCCACTTATTACTAGAAATTTCCTCAATGACAACCCCAATTCCTTCTAAAAGATGTCTCATCGCAAACACATCTCCTATTAAAGGAATGTTTGAAAGGATTATTGGCTCATTGGTTAGTAATGTTGCTGCTAATAATGGCAAGGCAGCATTTTTATTTCCAGATGGTGTTACTTCCCCAAAAAGAGGCACTCCACCCTCAATGATGAATTTGTTTGTCATATTTTTTTCTCCCTTACCAATTCAAACTGATAAAATCACCTTGATGAAGGTCCATCACTTGTTCAGCACTTGCACAGTTTGCGATAATCTCAACCATTCCACTGCTTCCAATAATCGCAGCAGTATGGCCAACAGGAACATCACTAAACGTGCGTACGAGTTTAAGAGTTCTATATTCACCTCTTGATAATACTTTTATAGTTATATCTTTAAGTGGAATTATTTGTGCCGAAGCTTCCTTTCCAATCCATGGTGTTAAAGTAGCGCTTTTATCAGAAGATAATTCGATTTTTCCTATCGAGGTGATTCCATTTCCAAATTTATCAAAAAACTGTATTTCACCATTGATCTGTTTGTGTTGGATTTGTAATCTCGGTAAAGCAATGGTTTTAATATGAGATATTTTGTTACCAACGAAAGACAAAGGTAATCCTTTAGAAATATGGGCAGCTATTGGTGCAAAAATATCCCTGCCGTGAAACGTAGCAGATACATTGTGTAGAAAATAATTACTATTTGAGATTTGCCAAGCAGAATAAGATTTTTGATCAATGATATAAGTGAAAATGCCATTATTCGGGCCAATGAATATTCTTCCATCACAATCAATCAGGAGTGGTTCTCGGTTGCTACCAACACCTGGATCAACTACACACAAAAAGACTGTCCCCGGCGGAAAATATGGCATAGCCTGCCATAAAAGAAAAGCTGCATGACGTATATTACCCAGAGATATTTGATGACTAATGTCAATGATATCAGCTTTAGGGTTAATACCTTTTATTACCCCTTTAACAATACCTACATAAGCATCGGTTATTCCAAAATCAGAAATAAAAGCGATTAAGTTATTCATGTATAATTGGGTTTATGGTATTATCCTATCCTTTCGATTTTGTGATTTTGCTTTTTAGTGCGTTTTTAGGTATTGTTATAAACTATACTGCCGATTATCTGATCTCCCAAAATCTGAAAAAGCAACTTAGCTGCGAATATTGCGGTAAGCCTAAAAATTTTTTATTTGAATACCTGTTGTTAAAGATAAGATGCATCCATTGTGGAGCTTATTTCTCTCAGCGAATAGTTATTATACCAATTATTTCACTCCTACTTGCTATAACAATGATTTTATATAGAATTTCATGGATAAAATGGTCAGTGATATGGATAATTTGGTATTACTGTTGCCTAATTTTCATTATTGATTGGGAGATTAGAAAAATACTATGGTCATTATTAAAAGTTGGCATAGTATTATTGGCAATGATAGGATTCTTCAGCCATGGATTTGTTACTTCTATTTATGGTGGAATTATTAGTACATTTATTTTTCTTATTTTATACATCGGAGGGTTATTTTATAAAAAGCGATTTTATAAAAACACCGTTGTAAATAATCCGCCATTAAGTATTAATGATGTTGTATTAGCCGGCTGCTTAGGTCTAGTCCTTGGAATCCATTTGTTATTCCAAGGACTAGCAGTAAGTTTGCTTTTTCTTTGTATTCTAACATTAACAAAATTTATACTAATGCTTATAAAACGAACTTACAACCCAACAACACCCATACCAATTGGTTCAATGTTGTGTTTGGGCGCCTTTATTGTTATACTATTGAATACATTGGGATTTAAGCAAATTTGTCTCCTAAGCTTCTGCTTGACTTTTACGGAACCAAGTTCTCCATTCCCGGTTTTCCCATAATACCAGTATCGGAGCAGCAATGAAAATGGATGAATAGGTACCACTCAATAAGCCTACTAATAATACAATAGCAAACTCTCTTAAGGTAATTCCACCAAACAACGCTAAAGCTAAAAGCATGAATTCAACCGTCATTAATTGGGTATTGATTGAGCGCTGTAGTGTTTGCACAATCGAATGATTGACTAATGTTTCAAAAGGAAGACGACGATAAATGTTGGCATTTTCTCTAATGCGATCAAATACAACAATTGTGTCTTGCATTGAAAAACCGATGACAGTTAAAAGAGCTGTAAACAGCATAGCATCTATTTGCCAATTGAAGAAATGTCCTCCAATGCCAACTAAACTAAAAACAATTGCAATATCGTGAATCATGGCACCAATTGCGCATACACCTAACTGCAAAGCATTGGGTAAACCACGAAAAGCAAACCAGATATAAATAACAACTATTAAAGATGCCACAATGATCGCATAGATCGCTCCTGTTGTTACTTCTTGACCTATGACAGGTCCGACACTATCAAACCGAAGTACTTCTATTTCACCATATTTTTTAGTAATCGAAGTAATTACTTCGGATCTTTTAACATCGTCAAGATAAGAAGTCTTTGCAATATATGTATTTTTACCAGTTGTTTGTACTTGCACGTCGCTGATATCGAGGTCATTCAATAACTTTATTAAGTCCGCTGGCTGAGGTTTACTGTCAGCCATGAACTTAAACTCTAAAAAACTTCCTCCTGTAAAGTCTATAGATAGAGGAAGACGATGGTTTGCAGCATCAATCAATAAGATGATTAAGCCGGGGAAAATGAGGATAAAAGATAGTAAAAATATATAATAACGTTTTCCAAGGATGTTCATAGCTATTTCCTAATTATTGTTATGATAGATTACGTTTATAAACCAAACCATTTGGCATAATTGGTAGGTTTAAGAGCACCTAAAAGTATATCCAATAAAACCTTTGTTACAAATAAGGCTGTGAATAAACTTACTAAAACGCCCAAAAAAAGTGTTACTGCAAATCCTTTGACGATTGTAGCTCCAAAAGCCGAACCAAACCAAAATAGTATGGTACAGGTTATGAGAGAGGCAATGTTTGAATCTCGAATAGATGGCCATGCTCTCCGCCAACCTAAATCTAGTGCTAATCGAATATTTTTCCCACTGCGTAATTCTTCCTTAAAACGCTCAAATATCAGAATATTTGCATCTAGAGCGCTACCAGTACTTAGGATTAACCCTGCAATACCGGACAAGGTAAGAACCACTGGAATACTGCGAAACAATGCAAATGTAATTAAGGCATAAAAAAGAATAACAACATCTGCAACAAGGCCTGGAAGACGGTAGTATAAAGCCATAAAGAGCATAACGATGATAAGACCAATTGCGCCGGCAACTAGACTCTTCTGTAAAGAATCTTGACCCAGCGTTGGTCCCACTGTTCTTGTTTCTATTAACTTTAAAGGTACAGGTAATGCACCATAACGCAATTGAATAGCTAAATTATTGGCAGATTCAACGGTGAAATCTCCAGTGATAATTCCTCTTCCCTCGGTAATTGCACTCTGAACGCGAGGTACCGAGATTAGCTTCTTGTCTAAAGCTATTGCCAAAAATTTGCCGACGTTTTGAGTAGTATATTCGCGAAAAATTACAGCACCTTCGTTATTTAATTCAAAGCTGATAGCATATTTACCTAATTCGTCCCGAGTTACCTGGACATCTTTTAAATCTGCTCCAGTCATTACGGTATGCCACACTTTATCTTGTGGATTTTTTTGCATATCAACTTTTGCGTTTTCTTCTGATATAGCTTTTTTCTCAGCTTCACTTAATCCATAATCAGTTTTTACTATTGTTTCTTCTGGTAAAGGTGTATCACCCATGTCAATAAACTCGAGGAGAGCCGTGCCTTTAATGGTGGAAATGGCTTGTTCTGGGTTCTTTACACCAGGAATTTCAACAACTATTCTCCTTTCTCCTGCCAATTGAACTACGGCTTCAGTAACTCCAAGTCCATTTACACGGTTCTCAATTATCTTTCTTGCAGTTTCCATTTGCTGGGCTTCAACTTTTTGGTCTTTAGGCACATCAGCTTCTAAAAGAGCTTGTGTACCACCAATTAAATCAAGCCCTAGATAAGTTTTTATTTCCTTTTCTATACCAAGGAAATGAATTCCTGGGTGATTGGGTAAATCTAACCAGATGGCTAATACTGCAATGATAAAAATGAGTATAAGATTCCATTGATTGCTTCGAATAGTCATGAATAAAATCCTCCATTGAGATTCGCACAAATGCCAGCAATGTTGCTGGCTATGGATAATTATACTTCTCTTTTGTATGATTGTCTAACGAATAATGAATTTAATTTATAATCAACTCCACCGGGCAATGATCCGATCCCTCTATCATATCAAGTATAACTATGTCTTTTACTTTGGGAATTAATTTTTCTGAAATGAGGAAATAATCAATTCTCCAGCCTATATTTCTTTTTCTAGCATTAAACCTATAAGTCCACCAAGTATATTGAATCTTATCAGGATACAAATAACGAAAGATATCAACAAACCCATGTTCTAAATATTTGTCTATCCAAGCACGTTCAATCGGTAAAAACCCAGAGTAATTTTCATTTTCTTTGGGATTTCGCAAATCTATTTCTTTATGAGCTGTGTTAAAATCTCCACAAATGATGATATTTTCCCCTTTTGAGTGCAAATAATCACATTGGTCAAGCAAATACGCATAGAAATCCAACTTAAATTTTAATCTTTCATCATCTTTTTGCCCATTTGGAAAATAGATGTTATACAAGATGAAATCATCATAACGGGTTCTTATTACTCGACCTTCTTGATCAAACTCTGCATTTCCTAACCCAAATACAACCTCTTGAGGCTCGATACGATATAAAGTAGCTACTCCGCTATACCCTGATCGCTGTGCTGAATTCCAAATCACATGGTAATGATGAATTTTATTACGAAACTCCTCTTTTAATTGTTCTGGTGTGGCTTTTGTTTCTTGTAGGCATATGATATCAGAATCACAACTCATTATATAATCCAAAAGCCCTTTATTTAACGCAGCTCTTATCCCGTTTACATTCCACGAAGTTATCTTCACCTAAACATGACCTTTCACTTCTAATGAAAATTTGGTTTTTACACTTCCATCAATTTAACATTTCTATTATACTACAAGGAAGAATTGAGGAGAATAAAAAATATGAAATGTAAAATTAATTCGGTCAAAGGTACACGTGATTTTTATCCTGAACAAATGCGGGTAAGGAATTGGCTTTACCAAAAAATGCGCAAAGTATCAGAAGCTTTTGGCTATGAAGAATATGAAGGTCCATTTCTAGAAACCATTGATTTATACGCAGCAAAGTCGGGAGACGAGCTTGTAAAAGAACAAGCTTTCACATTTCAGGATCGAGGGGGGGATTGGATTACATTAAGACCTGAATTAACCCCTACATTAGCAAGAATGGTAGCTCAGAAACAATCACAATTAGTATTCCCTTTGAAATGGTGGTCTTTTGGACCCATGTGGCGCTATGAAAGACCACAAAAAGGCAGAAGTAGAGAATTTTTTCAATGGAATATTGATTTGATTGGTGCAGAAACGCCAGCTGTTGATGCAGAATTGGTCGCTATTGGAGCTATGTTTTTACAAGAAGTTGGTTTAAAACCCGATCAGGTGCAGATTTTAGTCAACAACCGCCGACTAATGGATGATGAATTAGCGAAGTTAAATATTAAACCCGAAGAGAAGTCTTCTATTTATCGTTTGATTGATCGAAAAGATAAAATGAAGCTCGATGATTGGCGCGAATACGCGAAAGAAGTGGGGCTAAATAATTCACAACTGCAGTCTTTAGAACTTATGCTACAGAATCAAGAATTATGGAAAAAATCAGAAGAATTAACCTGCTTTTTTCAAACCATAGAGGCTTACGGGTTTTCGGAATATGTTCGTTTCTCACCCGAGATTATTAGAGGATTAGATTATTACACTGGTACTGTTTTTGAAGCGCGTGATAAGGATGGTGAATTTCGCGCTATTTTAGGTGGGGGAAGATATGACAATTTAGTTGAAGATGTAGGCGGAGATCGCCTCTCTGGTGTAGGGTTTGCCATGGGAGATGTCGTAGTGTCATTGGTGTTGCAAAAATATGATTGTTTGCCTAAAGCGAGAACATTGACAGAGTTGCCAATATTCATATCCGTATTTAACCAAGAAATGCTTCCTGCGTCTATTGCTATGTCAATGGAATTACGGACAGCTGGCTTTAAAGTAGATTGTTATCCTGAAGGCATTTCGTTATCCAAACAATTGAAATATGCAAATCGAAAAGGGTATGCAATAGCTATTATGATCGGACCTGATGAAATGATAAACCAATCAGTAACTATCAAAGACTTGAGAACCTCTCAACAACAAACAATAACCAAGGAAAGGCTACTTGAAACAATCAAACAATTAATATCATCATAAATAAGATCTATGATGAATGGTGCGGAACTTTTTCAATCAGACTGCATCTTTTAGCAACCTTGATTAAGCAGATTATGGCTACAAAGTTGTTACGGTTGTGAGAGAAACAAACGAACCTACACATCATTTGAACAAATCAAGTCAATAAGTCATTGAGGATCTTGACGCTATGGAAGTATAGTGGTATATTACAAATGTAAAGAAATCAATCGGCTCAATAAACATATGGTGGATGTAGCTCAGTTGGCAGAGCACCTGACTGTGGATCAGGGCGTCGCGGGTTCAAGTCCCGTCATCCACCCCTAAGCCCCCTCTCTTTTTACTAACTTCAATACGTCTCATTTTACTCTTCACTTTCATTCCGCGATGGAAATGATTGAGCAAAGATATTTGCTATTGGTAAGATGTCCAACCACCATTGCTTTTTTGGACGATTATATTCAGGTTCAACCATTCTTAGAAAGTCTTCTAATGGATGGAATTTAATTTCTTTTCCTTCCATTCCCATAAAAGCTGTATCTAAAGAATCTTTTTGCAATTGATCAATTAACCATTCCATGCAAATAACTGCAAAACGTGTTGCTTGTGTTCGATCGAAAGGTGAAGGATCTCCACCCTGTTGCAAATGCCCAAGTATAGCCTGACGCACGTCAAAATAACCTTGACTCTCTTCCTCAAACAGGTCTCGCATAAAACTAGTGGTATAGACCGGATTGGCAAATTCATTACGGATGATTAATCCTACTCTTGTGCCGGATTTGAAGCTAAAAATCAAGTCTTCGATATCTTTTTGTAAGTCTTTTAATGTTACCCCTAGTTCGTGTAAATATACCCTTTCTGCTCCTGTTGCTAGCCCACCCATAAGCGCTAGGTAACCACAATATCTTCCCATTAATTCAACAATGAAACACCGACTAGAGGCGACAGCAGATTGTTTAATTTTATCTACCGCTTCAACAATATTATTTAGTGCAGTGTCTGCTCCGATGCTCAGCTCAGAACCAGGTACATTATTATTTATTGTTGCCGGCATACATATTATTGGAATATTGAAGGCAGGAAAGTGTTGCCTTTGTTGCAGAAGATTATATGCCCCAAGATAAGCTGAATACCCTCCAATGATTAATAAGCCTTGAATTTGATATGTTTCAATGTTTTTTGCTATGGCGTAAAAATCAGAACCTTGTGGAATAGTCCTATTTGTACCTAATTCACTTCCACCCATATTCGACCAGCCAGAAACATCCATCCAAGACATTTCTACGATATCACCGGAAATTAATCCCTCATACCCTCTTTTAACACCAAGCATGGTATGTCCTTTATCTACACCAATTCTTACCGCCGCTCTAGTTGCGGCATTCATGCCAGGTGCAGGACCTCCAGCGTTAATTACAGCTATACGAAATCTTTTTTGTGAGGCCATAGGTTTTTTAGGCATGGGACGCGAAAGTGCCTTTAAAGTTGCAAATGATCGTTGAAAACTACTTCCTCTAAGTTCCATTGCTTTTTCATATTCGCCGTTTTCAATGGCTTGGGTAATTTCACGATTCTTTTCCACACATTCCATTAAGGGCATTGTATTTACTCGGTTACCTCGCAATCCAATAAGTACGGGTTCATCTTCTGGCTTACACTTTAAAAGCCATTCAACCGCAGCGTAACCAAGTAAGGTACCTAACCAGCGATCAAATGCGCTAGGTGATCCTCCTCTTTGGACATGTCCTAACACAGTAACTCTTACATCAGCATTGAGTTTCTCTTCAAGGAACTTTTGCACCTGAGAACTTCCAATAATATTACCTTTACGATCTCTTGCTCCTTCAGCAA
Source organism: Anaerolineales bacterium (assembly GCA_034429745.1). Taxonomy (GTDB): domain Bacteria; phylum Chloroflexota; class Anaerolineae; order Anaerolineales; family DRKV01; genus JBAXBF01. Next base: position 2,298 of record DAOUFY010000118.1, on the reverse strand, counting down.
GGATGACGATACTCTCTCTTTTCCCAGCAGCTCGCGTTGCTTTTAATTTTTCCGCCATTTTCTCTTCCCAGTTTTCTTCCTCAGGGGGGTATTCCGGTATTAATACCCAATCTGCCCCGGTTGCCAAAGCAGACATTAATGCCAAATAACCACAATTTCTACCCATCACTTTAATGATAAATGTTCTTTGATGACTATCAGCTGTGCTTGATAAATCATCTACTGCGTCAATAATCCGATGCAATGCAGTATCTGCTCCAATGGTCATATCTGTCCCATACATATCATTATCAATAGAGCCTACTAACCCAACAACATTTAAAGTGGCATGGGCTTGTGCTACCTTCGGAGAGATTTCTTCTCTCTCTACCAATTCTCTTAATAAATCACTCCATTCTTGTCTAAATATATGTGCTCCGGTTAAGCTTCCGTCTCCCCCGATGACAACTAAGCTATCAATACCGTGTTTAAGGATGTTTTTCGCAGCTGTTCTTCTACCTTCGTGAGTTCGAAACTCATCGCTTCGAGCAGTTCCAATGATGGTGCCTCCTTTGTGGATAATACCACTTACTGAGTTCCAATCCATTTTTCGAATATAATCTCCCCCTTCAATCATCCCTTGGTATCCCTCATAAATGGCGAATACTTCCGCTCCCCTTTCAAGGCCGGTTCTTACTACAGCACGTACAGCAGCATTCATTCCGGGAGCATCTCCTCCACTAGTCAACACTGCTATCCTTTTAGTAGCTTTTTTAGGCATAAATCCTCCCTAAGTTCTAAAAATAAATAATAATTTTCAGGCTGAATAAGTTCAATTAGGTGAAAGTCGGTATATGAAAAATTTTCCTAATTATACCATATGCATGGTATAATTTTTAATAATTGAAATCCTTTGATAAAATGGTGAAAAATATGATGGAAATTGTGCATGTTCATGTTAACGTGAAAAAAGAATATATTAACCAATTTATTGATGCCACCTTAGAAAATGCCAAAAACAGTGTTCTTGAACCAGGAATAGCTCGTTTTGATGTGATACAAGACCAAGATGATGATACAAAATTTATTTTAGTAGAAGTTTATCGAAATCAAGCAGCGCAAGCAGCTCACAAAGAAACAGAACACTATAAAAAGTGGAGAGATACTGTAGCCAACATGATGGCTGAGCCCAGAACCAGTAAAAAATTTAAAAACTTATTCCCAAGTGATGAAAGGTGGTAAGATTAGGTGGTTCCAACATTTGAATTTTTAACATCGCCAAGAATAATTTTTGGTTCAGGCTCTTTACAACAGATCGGTTCTATTATATCTGATTACGGCAAAAAAGTGCTCTTGGTAACCGGTAAAGATACCTCGCGAGCCGCTCCCTTGATTGAGCTGATGAAAAATCAGTCACTCATTTTTTCCTTTTTTTCTGTGGAATATGAACCTACTGTTGATGAAATTATATCAGGTGTTAAGCTTGCTAATGAAAATGAAGTGGAAGTTGTGATCGGATTTGGGGGAGGTAGTCCATTGGATGCTGCAAAAGCTATTGCTGCATTAGCCACAAATCCAGGTTCAATTTACGATTACTTAGAAGTAATTGGCAAAGGTCAAATTTTACGAAATCTACCATTGCCTCTTATTGCAATCCCTACCACTTCGGGTACAGGATCAGAAGTTACTAAAAATGCAGTCATCACTGCCACAAAAGACAAAGTAAAAGTGAGTTTAAGACATAATAATTTAATTCCACGCGTTGCGGTTTTAGATCCAATATTGACTAAATCTTGTCCGCCATCTGTTACGGCTTTCTCTGGTATGGATGCGTTAACTCAATTGATAGAGCCTTATCTTTCACCTAAAGCTAATCCATTAATTGACCTTTTATGCATGGATGGCATTAGACGAATAAGCCGCTCGATTCTAACGGCATATCAAGATGGGAATAATCTCAATGCTCGCGAGGACTTGATGCTAGCTAGCTTATATGGAGGGATAGCTCTCACAAATGCCGGATTAGGCGCAGTGCATGGATTTTCTGGAGTAATAGGGGGGTTATCTAAAGCCCCACATGGTGCTATTTGTGCACGTCTGCTTCCTTTTGTGTTGGAAGCGAATTTAAAAGCCTTGATGCATAAATCGCCTAATGATCCTTTTATTCAAAGGTTTTCAGACATTGCTAGTTTACTATTGGGAAACCAAGAAGCGAAAAAAGAAGATAGTATAATTTACCTCAAAAATCTTATTTCTAACCTAAACATCCCACCTTTAAGTGCATATCCGATTTCTAAGACAGATTTTCCATATATAATT
>DAOUFY010000117.1:0-5192 GCA_034429745.1 Anaerolineales bacterium | reverse complement strand
GGGCGTTGGCGACGGGCAATGCTATGGCACGAAAAAAATATCCTTTTAGCTTCAGCTGATCAAGTTGCTATTGACGCTGTTTCCGCTAAACTTCAAGGTTTTGACCCAATGAGCATTCCTTTTATCCGGATTGCTCACGAACATGAATTGGGTGTAGGCAACCCGCGTGAAATTGAAATCCTTGGATATGACATTGAAAATGAACCTCCCTGGAACTTTATGCAAGAAGATACATTTGCCAGCAGAGGACAAAAGATGATATATCATGGTCCTTTAAAGCCTTTTGAAAAGATTCTCCTCCAAAGCCCACTTGTGCCTTGGTCATATTTCGCGAGCAACTTCTACCATAATGTTTATTGGTACCCTTTCATTGGCCGCAAACGCGTTACAGAAGCACTGCAAACACCTTGGGGAAAATTGTTTCAAGAATACGGAGATGGTAAAGTCGTAATGCCCGGCGCGGATCCCAAAACCGTCTTACAAGCTTTAGTAGGTCTTACAGTCTTCCTTATAACATTTCTTGGAAGTGTTCTCCTAATAAAAAGTAAGAAAAAGAGGCCTCAATAAATAATCCAATATTAAGTTATGATATAATAAAAATATACTTAAATATCATTAATATCATTACTCTTAATTACTTTTTATTATTCATTTAAAGTATTTCATAATACCATACAAGACTTACGGAGAAGAGGTTGCATGGAAGAAGGAAAAAAGAAATATAGACTCGTAACCCGTAGTGACATGGATGGGCTAGTATGCGCTGTTTTATTAAAAGAGCTAGATCTCATCTCAGATATCAAATTCGTTCATCCGAAAGATGTGCAGGATGGGAAAATTGAAATAACCCCCAATGATATCACGACAAATTTGCCTTATGTAGAAAAAGCTCATCTTGTTTTCGATCATCATGCAAGCGAAATAGAAAGAGTCGGTAAAAATAGGCCCAATCATATCATTGTACCCGACGCACCATCATCCGCAAGAGTTGTATATGAATATTATGGCGGGAAGGCTGCTTTTCCAAATATTACAGAAGAAATGATGATCGCCGTTGACAAAGCTGATTCTGCACAATTCACCCTTCAGGACGTCTTAGAACCAAAAGGGTGGGAACTACTCAGTTTTCTCATGGATGCCCGAACTGGACTAGGAAGATTTAAAGAGTTTCGCGTCTCAAACTATACCCTTATGATGAACCTTATTGATTATTGCCGCGATCACACGATTGATCAAATATTGTCTCTGCCTGATGTTAAAGAACGCGTCGATCTGTACTTTTCGCACCAAGAACTGTTTAAAAACCAACTTAAATCATGCTCCACAGTATATGATCGTCTAGTTGTGCTTGACTTACGAAACGAAGAGACAATTTATGCCGGCAATCGGTTTGTTATATATGCTCTCTTTCCCCAATGTAATATATCCATCCACATTCTTTGGGGATTGAAAAAGCAAAACACTGTGTTTGCTGTTGGAAAATCCATATTTGATCGGTCATGTAAAATTGATATTGGCAAATTAATGCTTGAATATGGCGGTGGTGGCCACCCTTCAGCAGGAACCTGTCAAATTCCAAACGAAGAGGCAGAAGCTTTTAAAGAAGCCCTCATTAAGCGAATAACCACTGAAAATAAATAGCTAGACCAAGATTAACATCAATAAATAGATCCCTTTAAGCGATCCGAGATGCTAACCCCATCATGTACCCGTTGAATGATATCAGCTAATAAGGGGGCAACTGAGATAATTTCTAATTTTGGATGTCTTTTTTCGAGGGGTACAGGTACAGTATTAGTAACAACAAGTTTTTCAATTCTATCATCAGAATCCAATATTTTTAATGCAGTGGGCAACAAAACCGGGTGTGTAATGCAAAAATATGCTTTACCCGAAGCACCTTTCTCATAAAGGGCATCCAATTGCTTTAATACACTTCCACTAGCAATTACATCATCTATGATTATCGGAATTCTTCCTTCTATATCACCCACAACATGCGTAGTATGAGTATCAACACCAGTTCTTCTCTTATGCATGACAACCAATGGCAAATTCGTAGCTTCAGCATATCTACCAGCTAGTCCTGCACGTCCCACATCCGGACTTACAATAGCAGCATTATGAAATTTTTCTTTTCTAAAATAGCCTGCTAGCAACGGCATCGCTGAGATAGGATCAACCGGAATATTAAAAAAGCCTTGAATGGCGCGGCTATGAATATCAACAAACATCACCCGACTAGTTCCCAACATCTCCAACATATTTGCAACTACCCGAGCACTAATTGCCTCTCTGCCGCGAGCCATTCTTTCCTGTCTAGCATAAGGAAAATATGGTATTACTGCAGTAATGCTATGTGCACTAGCTCTTCGAAAAGCATCAATATAGAGTAATAACTCCATAAGGTTATCATTGACAGGCACACTACATGGCTGCAGAAGGAAAATATCTTGGTCTCTAACCACTTCGTCAATAATTACGTGGGTTTCTGAATCAGCAAAACGGGTCGTAATCGTTTTCCCTAAAGGAACATTTAAGATGCTTGCTATCTCTTCAGCTAGCTCCCTGTGAGCAGAGCCGCTAAAAATCCTTAACGGGTGCCGATTATAAATTTGCCTAGCCATCATAAACTCCGTTTCTCATATTATTCAACTTTTTTATATTTATTCCAATACCGATATAATCCAGCTGGTGACATCCATGCGGGATTAGCCGCTTCATATCTTTTTCGCATTTCTTCGCTCATAGGATATTGAGCAATCTTTTCCTTATTCCACGTAAAAAATCGTTCCTCAAAAATTTCCAAGCTCGGATCGTCTTTCATGGCTTGAGGTAACCAAGACAATACCTCTACCAAATTTTTCTCTAGTTGATCCAAATGCCAGGTTACATCCTCAAAAAAGCCAAAGTGTGTTGGTGCTATTACCTTGCATTGCAATTTCCGCATGCGATCAACTGTTTCAAGCCAAGTTTCAATATGCAAATCTGGGGGAGGCATAGGTAAACTTATCCACTCTTGACCAGGTAATCTGCTGCCGCCCACATCACCGCTAAAGCAAATGCCATTATAAACGTAAACAACATGATGCACAGCATGTCCCGGGGCATAATAAGCTTTAAAAATTAAATCTCCGATATTAATTTCCTCTTCATCCTCTAAAACATGAATTTTATCTTCAGGTACGGGAAGGAATTCACCCCATAGAAAATCCATTTTATTGCCATAAATTCGCTTTGCACTTTCCAACAATTTTTCCGGATTGACTAAATGTTTTACCCCATTTGGATGTACATGAATAGTAGCTCCTTGACGCGCGAGGAACCCAGAAGCACCTGCATGGTCTAAATGGATATGAGTGAGAAGCACATCAGTCAAATCATGTAGTTGATAACCTCTTTCTTTCAGCGCTTTTGTCAGTGCGTCTAACGTAGTGCCCGGCCCACAATCTACAGCCGCTACCCCATTTTTATGTTTTATTAAATACAAAGGAATTGTTTCTGGTGTTCCTAAATAATTTAAATCTATTAACTCCAATTGTTCATCAACCATCATTTTCTCCTAAAACAAACCTTTCACCATACCACCATCGACACTAATCATAGCTCCCGTCAAATAAGATGCGGCTGGTGATATTATAAAAACTGCTACTCTTGCGAACTCTTCAACCTCAGCCATACGTCCTAAAGAGCTTTCTTTTGCAATCTTTCGCGCTTCTTCTTCAATTGTTGTCCCGTTGATTTGAGCTCGGTAGGTTATTAACTCTTTTACTCTTTCGGTTTTTGTCCAACCCGGCATAATTGAATTAAACCTAATGCCTTCATTGCCTAATTCCAATGCGAGTGATTTCGTCAATCCCACCGTTGCAGCGCGAATGCTGTTAGATAATACCAATTGAGGAATCGGCTGCTTGACTGAATAACTTGTAATGGTAAGTACAGAAGCATGCTTACTTTTCTTTAAGTATGGTAAAGCTTCTTTTATCAACCTCACATGGCTTACGAAGTTCAGTTCTATAGCTTGAATCCATTGTTCTTCTTGAATATCTTCAAATTTACCGGCTGGTGGACCGCCGCTATTTGTAACAAGAAGGTCTAATCCTCCTAATTCAGCAACTGTTTTAGCAATTATTCGCCTGACATCCTCTTGTTTAGTTACATCTCCCTCTGCCATACACACTACATGTTGTGTAGCTTTTTTTATCTCTTCTGCTGCGGCTTTTAACCTTCCCTCATCTCGCCCGTTTATGCAAACATTTGCTCCCTCTTCACATAAAAGCTTTGCCGTCGCAAACCCCAAACCTCGGCTTGCACCAGTAATTAAAGCATTCAAATGAGCAAGTCCTAAATCCATTACGTATCCTTTACAACTTTACATTGGAAAAACCCCAGCTCCAAAAGATTGATATTCTTTTGTGTCTTCACCAAATATTTCTATATAAGCTAACACAGGCAAATGATCCGATGCTTTTCTCGCCAACCCTTCATCTACAATATGACAGCGATATTTGACACAACTTGTTCCTGCATAAATAAAAATGTGGTCAACCGGCTTAGGCAGCTTTGGATGAGTAGGCTCCACATTTTCAGGTACCAAACGTGTTAATCCTACTTTTCTTTCCAATTCATCTTTAATACATGCCTCATCTTCCATAGCGTTAAAGTCGCCACATAAAAACAACATCCTTTTTTGCTCAACAATATGTTTTTTCACTAATGCAGAAATCCTTCGAGCCTGCTCAAGCCGTAAAGCAATTGCTTCTTCCTTTTTCCCTGGAATAATTTCCTCTTCTTTACCCCTTTCACCCACAAGAGTCGTAAAATGTGTATTGACAATATAAGGATAATGAGGTTTTATCTCTAAACGAGAGATTATCGCATATCGCGGATCAGTATCCCGGCTTCCCAAATATTCTATAGGTTTAAATATTGGAATGTTAAACCCATCTGAATACACTTGAGAATCACTAATATCTACATATGGATATTTCGAGAAAATCGCATTTCCCATCTGCCATTCTTTCCAGCCTTGAAAAATTCCGTCAATAAATAATTCTTTATTTAGGTGAAAATGCTCTCGAAGCGAGATGGTTTGTCCAAAAATGACATTTGAATAACCCATGGCTGTAATTAATTGAGTAGCAAATGACTGAAAAAGTCCATCCCTATATTTTGTTATTGTCAACTCTTGG
>DAOUFY010000116.1:0-11844 GCA_034429745.1 Anaerolineales bacterium | reverse complement strand
TGGCATATCCGTTGAGAGTGGTATTCCTCCCTTCCGTGGTGATGATGGATTATGGTCAAAGTACGATCCTTCATTCTTAATGATTAATACCTTCTATCAAGAACCTTTCGAAGCTTGGGTCAAAATAAAAGAAATTTTTTACGACTTTTTCAGTAAAGCGGCTCCCAATCCAGCACACTACGCTTGTGCCCAAATGGAAAAACACAACTTTCTGCATTGCGTTATCACACAAAACATAGATCATTTGCATCATGATGCCGGAAGCCATAATGTAATCGAATATCATGGCTCAAGCCGTCAATTAATTTGCATTGAATGTGAACGTAAATATGATTTTGAATCTAAATGGCTTAACCATTTACCCCCTTACTGTCCCCATTGTTCTGGCATTCTAAAACCTAATTTTGTATTTTTTGGAGAAAGTATTCCGATTGAAGCATATCGCTTTAGTATTGAAGAAACCAGAAAAGCTGATTGTTGGATTATTATAGGAACAAGCGGTGAAGTACAACCAGCCAATCAATTGCCATTTTTAGCAAAACAAAATGGAGCCAAATTGATAGAAATTAACACACAACCTTCAAATATTAGCTATATTAGTGATGTTTTTCTACAAGGAAAAGCCAGTATTGTTTTACCTTCGCTCCTCAACTTACTGATCAGCTAGTAAGGTAAGCAATATCTTGTCTATTCGCATTCCATCCATTTTCAACACTTCAAGACGTATTCCATCCGTCTGTACAACATCATGCTCTTGAGCAATTCTACCTAATTTGCTTAAAATATAGCCTGCTATCGTATCATAATTTTCATCTTGTAAATTCAGCCCTAATGCTTCATTTACCTCTTCTAAACGAGTTAGTCCTTCTATTTGATAAGTGTTTTCCGACAGCATTTGAATTTCCGGATTTATATTATCAAAAGGATCACTTACTTCACCAACAATTTCCTCTAAAAGGTCTTCCAGAGTTACCAAACCAGATGTACCTCCAAATTCATCCATAACAATAGCTATATGTTGTTGTTTTACTCTAAACTCGTTTAGCAAAAGCTTTACAGGTATAGAATCTGGAACAAAAATCGCTTCGCGCGCAAAATCTCTAACGAAGAGCGTTTTCCATTCATTAGGTTCTTGAATAACCTTAAATAAATCCTTTACATGAAGAATTCCAATTATTTGATCTAAATTTTCTTCAAATACAGGATATTTTGTATATGGATACATAGATATTGTTTGCATTGCATCAGCAACAGTTTCGTTTGCCTCTAAAGCAACAATTTCCGTTCTCGGTATAAGCACTTGACGTACTAGCATATCTTCAAGCTCAAAAATCGCATTAAGCATATCCTTTTGAGGAGCTTTTATGATCCCTTTCTCCTCAGATTCTTCCAAGACTTGTTTTAACTCCTCAATAGACAAAGCCAATGGTTCTTGATTAATATCTATCCTGAAAATCTTTAATACCAAACGGGCTGCTTTTTCAAAAATTAAAACTAATGGATAAAATAACCAGATAAACCAATTCATTACTCGAGCTGTATGCAGCGATGCTTCCTCCGGATGGCGTAAAGTAATGACTTTGGGAACTAATTCACCAATAACCACACTAAAGCTGGTCATGATTATTAGTCCAACGACTAAAGGAATCAAATGAAAAATCGGAGAGCTGTAATCTATATAAAAGGGAAATGAGATACTATCTAATAATTTTTTCGTAATTTCGATAAATATATCTTCCCCTATTGCCCCTAAGGCTAGACCCGCCATTGTTATCCCAACCTGGGATGCTGCAATTACCCTTTCTTTCTTTTTAGGGTCTTCTAGCCATGATAGAATTATTTTTGCAGATTGGCTACCTTCCTTTGCAAAAAGCGCAATACGTGTTTTCCGAGCAGAAACTGTTGCATATTCTACTATAACAAAAAACGAACTAATACCAATTAATAATAAAACGAAGAATATATTTATTAACATAAAATCTATTTATATAGCTGCAATTAATAATCTACACCGTAAAACTAAAAAATCTGCTTTCAATTTTCTTTGATTATTGCAGCAGCTACATATCCAACAACTTCCGAAAAGTCTCCTGTTACATCGCCTGAGGTTGAATACTTTAATATTTCTGCTTTATTTGCCCCTAATTTTTTTGCCGCCCAGAGTATAGCTGCTAGTGCACCTCTTCCACAAGCATACCCCTTACCTTCCTCTTCCGCCATAATTACTCCATTAGGATCTAAGTCCTTAATTTTTTGTATCATAACATTATCATACTTTTCTGCATAAGCTTGTGGGTAAAAATGTGACAAATCAGTACTTGCAATAATGATATAGTTTTTATCTTTTATAATTTCAGATAAAGATATACCTAATTGTTGTACTGTCTCCAATGAAGTATCTCGCACCATGATTGGCAACAATTGGAATCCCTCTTTATAAATCCTCTGTAAAAAGGGTAGTTGAATCTCTAGCGAATGCTCTTGATCGTAAGACAAAGCAGTAAGTTTTTCTCCTAGTCTTGAGTGTAATTCTCTATTTAATAATGCCATTAAGTCTTCTGCAACTTTCACCTCACCTAATGGAGTCATATAAGCTCTGTGAGCTGTTGTTAAAATTGGGTAGATTGAATATTGATGCAATGGAGATGCAATAACGACAATTTCAGGTGAATAATTTTTAAGAGCAGCATAAGCGTAAGCTGCTACCTTCCCGGAATACATATACCCGGCATGCGGCACTACTGCACCAATTACTTCACCTTTTATGGAAGGTAACTGAGCAGATGCCAAATATTCATCAACTTGTTTTGCTAAAATCCTGGCGTCTCCCGGGTACCATCGCCCCGCAATAGGTGACGGCCTTACTGAAGAAACATAGGGTATGGATTCCATATCGTCATATCCATTTGAATCTGAGTAACTTTTTTCTAAAGGAATAACCACCTATATTTATTGTAGCATAACTTAATGAGATATATGCAATATTCTTGGTAAAACCAGAATTCCAGAGAATCGCCATTATATGTTATTTAGACTTGAAAATAATATTTAAAAATTCATATCTGGTAGCCTCAGTTATGGTTATCTACATAAGATTGATGTTAATAATATCAGCCACCTTTGACATACCCAAACAGTTTTGTAATCTTATGCACAACATGGTATAATGAATTATAATCATAATTGATATATTATAGACCTTGCAATCATTCTCACATCTATTATGAGGTTAGCGGTATGAAGAGTTACAGAAAAGAAATCTGGTTCAACGTCCCTACACGAAGAGCATTTATTAACATTACTCCTCATGTAGAAAACTGCCTTCGCGAAAGCGGCATAAAAGAAGGATTAATACTCGTCAACCCAATGCATATTACATCATCTGTATTCATCAATGATGATGAAAGTGGATTGCATCAAGATTACGAGGTATGGCTAGAAAAAATTGCTCCTCATGAACCAGTATCTCAATATCTACACAATCGAACAGGAGAAGATAATGCTGATGCACATATTAAACGCCAAATAATGGGACGCGAAGTAGTCATTGCTGTAACCAATGGTAAGCTAGACTTCGGTACCTGGGAGCAAATTTTCTATGGCGAGTTTGATGGAGGCCGTCGTAAACGCGTTCTGGTAAAGATTATCGGAGAATAAATAAACAAATAAATAGAGTTACCAGTCCTAAATAATCTTCTGTTAATTTCACTGGCTTATTTGTTGGTAAAAAATAAGAAATAGTAAACTTGCAATAAAACATGTTGCAATCATTATTGGCAAACCACGCCTATGCCATAAACTAGGAGTGATGGGAGCACGCGTCTTTTCAGAAATCGAGACGACAACAATGTTTGCAGTAGATCCAATAATTGTTCCATTACCGCCAAAACCTGCCCCAAAAGCCAATGCCCACCATAAAGCGGAAATAGGATAACCCAATAAGCCAATTTCTTTTATTACTGGGATCATTGCCATAGTTATAGGAACATTATCAATCAATGCTGACAGGATTGCGACTAACCATAATATGATTACTCCAAAAAAATTTGGAGGTAGAAAACTCATCATTTTCATTAGTATAGCAAGATAATGAAATATCATGGAGGCTTGTAATCCTCCAATCATCACAAATAAGCCGGTAAAAAATAAAATGATGTCCCATTGTATTCGCTGAAAAACATCTCGTTCAGGAGGTTGGACAATTACTAAAGCTGCTGCCGCCGCACTCAATGCAATAAATGCCAGAGAAAAACGAAGGTGTTCCTCAAACAAAAAAAGTAAAAACGCCATGCCAATGATGAATAATGTCTTTTTTGCAGTTTTTGCATCCTTTATCAACTCATAAGGGTTTAATTCTTCTAAAGCTTCAACTTGAGTTGGTTGCTTTTTCAAATCCTCTCGAAATAGATATCCAAGCAAACTTAAAGCCACAAACCAAGCAATTAATACTATTGGAAAACTGTGTGTTAAAAAATCCACAAAACTCAGATTAGCTTCCGAAGCAATAAGTATGTTTGGGGGATCTCCTACTAATGTAGCTACACCTCCAGTATCAGATAATAGGGCTTCTGCCATGAGAAACGGCTGTGGATTTACCCCTAAAATTTCACATACCATCGCAGTAACTGGAGCAATAAGAATAACAGTTGTTACATTGTCAAGAAACATAGACAAAAGAGTAGTAACGGTTCCAAGAAAAATAAATAATAATAGGGGTTTCCCATGTGATAGTTTGCTAGCATAAATAGCCAAAAACTCAAATAGCCCAGTCGGTTCAAGTATTGATATCAGAATCATCATTCCCAACAGCAAACCAAGGGTATTGAAATCTATAGCAGCGATAGCTTGTTCCTCTGAGTAAAAATTAAAAAGAATTCCAACTCCGACCATCAACACTGCACCGAGCAATGCCACAATTACTCTATTAAATCGTTCTGTGAAAATTAATCCCAAACTACCGATAAAAATTATTGCGGATATAACGGCTGGCACCATAATGTTTTCACTCGTTCTTTTAATCGCTTAATTTCCAATTTTTCATTAAAGCAACACCCACGTCAACATATGAAGCTATACCAACCAAATTCCCTGCTTTGTCCACAACCGGAATATCGTAAACATTATGCTCATGGAAAAAGGCAAAAGCTCTTAATAAACCAGTATCCTCATTAACATAAAAGGGTTTCTTCATAAAGGAATAAACTCTCTGCTCCAAAGCTTCTATGTGTGGTTGTTGATCTTCGCAGGCACCGAATGTACGTATAGACTTCACATCTCTTACAATATGGAAAAATTCTGGCATGGTTAAATTTAATACATCATGCAAGCTTACAATACCCACTAGTTTTCTTTCTTGTACTACTGGCAAAGTGCCAATATGATGGTTGATGAATAAATAGACAGCTTCGTAGAGTGGTTTCTCTCTATCAATGGATATAACCTTTTTTTTCATGCAATCCTTTACGTTCATTTATGACTCCTTTCAACTTTCATTCATTATATGTTATCATTGGTGCAATAAGGAGAGGAATTAAAAATGATTAGGATATCTATAAATGAATGGAAAGACAACAATTGCTCTTTGGGAATACTCCTTATGGAAAATATCCATAATAATCCTAGCCAAATCTTTGAAGAAGCAAAAAGAAACCTTGAAATTTCCATTCGAGATACCTATCAGAAAGCTACCCGAAAAGAACTAAAAGAAATTTATCCTTTGAATGCCTATGTCGCTTATTATAAAAAATTCGGTAGCACATATCACGTTCTATTACAACTTGAATCTGTTGCTAAAGGGAAACCAATCCAAAACAAGCTGCCTATCGTTGAAGCGATGTTTATGTCCGAATTAAAAACCTTACTACTTACTGCTGTTCACGATTTTGATAAAATAATTTTACCGCTGTCTTTAAAAAAATCATCTGGTACAGAAAGTTTTATATCCCTTAACGGTAGCAAGGTTACTGTCAATAAAAACGACCTATATATAACCGATAAGGAAAATATTATCTCTAGTTTTATTAGAGGAGCAGACCATCGAACTGCAGTTACCCCCCTAACAACAAAAGCCCTATTTACAACCTATGCTCCGTCTGAAATCGAAGATACACTAATCTATCAAAACCTTAGTGATATAGAATCTTTTGTAAGGATATTCTCTCCTCAGGCGAATACACTACAAAAAGAAGTAATTATTTCATAACTCTACCATAAATTCATAGTGCTAATAACGTAAAATCTAATCCCAATTCAGCACTAATACACCCATTCACATCTTGGTAAAGATTTTTCAATGAGTGTAGTTTCTTTTCTCGTTCAATTATCAATGGATCCGAATTTACCTCGTCTCTTAATTGATAAAAATTAGCTAATACATCTTTATCTAAAGGTTTGCCGGCTTGTTCTAAAGCTGATAAGCTCTGAAATAAGTTTAAAAGCAATTCTTCTTTAGCTCTAATCTCAGCATTGTTTTGTACATTATCTACAGCAATTAGATATTCACTGACTTCAGGCCTATTTTTTAATTTTTCGCCTAAAGCTTGGGCAATGTTTTGTAATTTGTGATAAGAATTCATCAATTCACTCCTAATCTACAATAAGAAAATCAACAGCCACAAGAACAACCACTTTTCTTAGCATTGACAGCAAAATCAACCCCTGCAGCCATGCTAATAGTATTATCAACGGTTTTAAATAGTTCACGTGCCGCATTTTCTGCATTTAAATACGCTTGGTAAACTGGCAAAGCGAGCAGTTGCCTCTTTAGTTCTTCTAATTCCCTCTCTGATTCTTCTCCTGAATAAGAATTTTCAACTTGCCGAATCTTGTTAATCAGGTTCTTTACATCCTCATTTTGCCTAAGTGTTCCTCCAAGGCGTAATAATTCTTGGTATTCATTCGAGCTCTGAAGATTTTTCCCCAATTCCTCAGCTAATTGATATATTTCTTCCATCGAAACATCTATTGACATTAAATTGCTTGTTTTAGACCGATTATCAATCATAATTATCTCCTTAAGTTTTATGCAATAACACTCTGACGAGTCAGGTACGTTTACATTAGTGAGGGCAAGCGTCAAAATTTTTCTATATTTCTAATGATAACAAATAGCTAATCCTTGCCCGCAATTTTTGCATTCAAATTGAATCGTAGTATGTTTAATTTGGTACTTATCAGATAATTCTTGTTTAATTTTTTCCATTGTCTTATCTGCTTGGCTGAGCATCTGATCCTCCAAGATAACATGTGCACTTAAAGCAATAAACCCTGGTTTAATCGTCCAAATATGCAAATCATGAACCTCAGCCACTCCATTAACACCCTTCATAGATCGTGCAATTTCACTAGCTGTCATTCCTTCCGGCATACCTTCAGCTAATATATGGATCGTCTCTTTCAGCAACCGACCTGAAGAAAAGAGAATCAATAGACCGATTATTACACTTACTAAAGGGTCTATCCATTGCAGATTAGTATAGTAAATTGCAATACCTGCAATTATTACACCTATTGAAGCTAAAGCGTCACCAATTACGTGATAAAATGCAGCCCTCAGATTAATGTCTTCGTGATCATGGCGACGCAATACCAAAGCAACAAAAGCATTGACTGCTAAACCAAAAACTGCAATGATAAGCATCTCCCTAGCTAATACTTCTTGGGGTTGGTGAAAACGATGGATTGATTCTTTAAAAATTTCAAAAGAAATCAACAGCAATGTAGCTCCATTTGCCAACGCAGCAAGAACTTGCATTCTGTGATATCCATAAGTATGGCGATCATTTGGAGGAAGAGCTGCTAGCCGAATAGCTAAAAAACTCAAACCCAATGCGAATGTGTCCATAAAAACATGAGCAGAATCAGAAAGTAAGGCAAGGCTGCCAGTCCATAGTCCCCCTATAAATTCAACAGCAAATATAGCACCGGTTAATCCAAGAGCAATAATTAGTTTCTTGCTGTTTTCTTCATTGTGATGAGAATCCACTTTTACGTACCTCGATAATTTAATTATAACCCATACAAGAAAAATAGGGAAATTACCCTATCTCTAGACTACATCATATCCATTACTTTATGAACCTTTAATTACTGGGTAATTATTATTATTTTACTACTCTAGTTATCATTTGTATATTAACAGGTGGAACGAATAAATGATATAATCTGCACTAAAACTTAGGTTTATTTAGATTAAAAAGCAAACGAAAAAGATGTAATAAAAACAAAATAATCCTAAATAAGTGTCATAGAGGATAAATGATATATAAATCAGCCACAGCAAAAGCACATCCAAATATTGCCTTCATTAAGTACTGGGGAAACTCTAATTCTCTATTGCGTATCCCGGCTAACGGATCAATCTCAATGAACCTCGAGGGATTATTTACTACAACGTCAGTTACTTTTGATGAAACACTTATGTCAGATGAATTTTTTTTAAATGGTGTTTTACAATCCAAAGAGGAAACTCAGCGAATAACCCAATTTTTAAACCATTTACGCAACATGGTAAATATATCTACTTTTGCCTCGGTAAAAAGCGAAAACAATTTTCCAACAGCGGCGGGTATTGCTTCCTCTGCATCTGCTTTTGCTGCCTTAGCTCTTGCTGCAACTGCAGCTCTTCAAATTGAATTTGACGAAACAGCATTATCACGGCTTGCTAGAATCGGTTCTGGATCAGCCTGCCGCTCCATTCCCTCCGGCTATGTCGAATGGCAAGCCGGCTCCAGTGATGAAGATTCCTATGCATACAGTATCGCTCCTCCAGAACATTGGCAATTAAGTGATTGTATTGCAGTGGTTTCTTCAAAACCTAAAAAAATTGGATCAAGTCAAGGTCATGAGATAGCTATAAGTAGCCCCTTACAAAACAGTCGTGTTGCTGATGCTCCCCGAAGATTATCAATCTGTAGGCAAGCAATTCTCCAATGCGATTTCGATTCATTAGCATCTATTGCTGAAATAGATTGTATTTTGATGCATGCAGTTATGATGTCTTCGACCCCGTCATTATTTTATTGGGCACCCGCTACGTTAGAAATAATCATGGAAGTTCAAGAGTGGCGGCGAAGTGGATTGCCAGTTTTTTATACGATTGACGCGGGCGCAAATGTACATGTTATTACAGAATCTGCCTATGAAAAAGAAGTAGCATTTCGTTTAAGCCAAATCCCATCAGTACATCATGTGATCTCTTCCAAATGCGGTAAAGGAGCTGAACTTCTTTCAAAAATCACTTGACAATCTTTTCAAGTTGAATGATATAATCTGTTTAACGGAGTAGGTATGGATTTGATAATTTTCATTGGTGCATTAGCTGCTTTTATTATCCTACATGAATTGGGGCATTTTCTAGTTGCTTTATGGCATAATGTAGAAATTGAAGAATTTGGAATAGGTTTTCCTCCGCGTCTATTTACTCTTTTTCGTTGGCATGGTGTTGATTTCACATTAAACCTTATACCATTAGGAGGTTTTGTTAGGCCTAAAGGTGAAAATGATCCATCAATAGAAGGAGGATTAGCTGCTTCTCCCCCTAACATTCGTTTGGGGGTTATCCTTGCGGGTCCACTGATGAATATCCTTATTGCTATATTGCTTTACAGCATCACAATAAGTCGGATGGGTATTCCACAAACAAACCAAGTTATCATCGTTGATGTGGCGCCGGATTCACCAGCCGCACAAGCCGGTATTCAAACTAATGATTTATTGATCAAAATCAATCAACAGCCCATTCAAAACATAGCAAACGTTCAAAAAATAGTTGCCCAGCAACGAGGGAAAGAAATCACTCTAACCATACAACGTGATAACAAATTTATTGATCTCCAATTAGTTCCTCGCCTCAATCCGCCACCTGGACAAGGGGCTATTGGTATTGCCATGAGTAACCCTACTCAGCCAATCAACCTCATTCAAGCATTTCCCTATGGTGTGAAAGCTGTTATTGATCAAGGTTATTTGTTATTTACAATGCCAATTAAGCTCATTTCTGGACATGCTCCTTCAGAGGAAATGCGCGTTGTAGGTTTCAAAGGTATGTACGACATATATCAAGGAGTACGAGATATGGACGCCACCCAAAACCGCACGGCAGGTCTGGGAGTTATGGCATTCTTCGCAATGATTAGTGCCTCATTAGGAATACTTAATTTACTTCCTATCCCTGCATTAGATGGAGGTCGAATCCTATTCATCATACCAGAGCTAATTTTAAACAAACGTATTCCTTCACAGTTTGAAAATGCAGTCCATTTAATTGGCTTTATGTTATTATTAGTCTTATTATTTTATGTAAACCTTCAAGACTTTATTAATCCTATAAATCTAAACCAAACGTTGTCATCTTATCCCACATCTACACCTCTTCCCTAATTATCTATATTAGCGCGAAAGGTGAGTTATGATAAGAAGAAAAGAAGTAAAATACAATATGAAAATTGAAGAACCATTGGAAGAACTTGACGTCGATAACATTCAGCAAAGTTCTCAACAAGTACCTTTTGAACATATCATCGAGACTATGCTTGATGAGAATATTCCATTGCCAACTCTTTATCTATATCGTCTTTCTGATATAAGCGACAAAGATTTAGAATTTCTTCAGCAACACTGGCATAAAATTCCATTATGGCGCCGTCGAGCCCTTATGGAAGATCTTCAAATGTT
Organism: Anaerolineales bacterium; assembly: GCA_034429745.1. Taxonomy (GTDB): domain Bacteria; phylum Chloroflexota; class Anaerolineae; order Anaerolineales; family DRKV01; genus JBAXBF01. The sequence goes on along the minus strand of DAOUFY010000116.1, from coordinate 1,170 downwards.
TGCCAGACGTGATTTGCTCCTCTCTTATGAAGGGATAGGAAGACTAGCGTTAAAGGACCCTGATCCAAAAGTACGCATTGGTGCAATAGAGACTCTAATGGCAAATGAATGTGAATGTCTGGATTTAATTGATATCTATTTAGAACGAATGGAAAAAGATGAAGATCTATCCGTTAGGATCGCAGCTGCTAGTGCGTTAGGACAATTTGTTTATTTAGCGGAAATGGAAGCCCTGAAACCAGAAATAAAAGCTGATTTAGAGAATCGCTTATTAAATGTGGCTCAAAACGGTAATGACACTGAGCTAAGACTCCGAGCTTTAGAATCTCTTGGTTATTCTAGTCGCGATGAAGTCCCAAGTTTAATAGAATCAGCCTTCAATACTCCTGATCCCAATTTCCAGACCAGTTCATTAATTGCGATGGGACGTTCTGGTAACGAACGTTGGAATGCTCAAGTAGTAAGCATGCTGAACCATTCAAATCCATCCATAAGGTCTGAAGCAGCTCGTGCTGCAGGTGAGTTAGGTATTGTAGAAGCAAGAAGCCTGCTGTTTGACCTTGCAGAAGATGCTAATCAAAATGTTTGTATGAGTGCTCTATGGGCTCTTTCTCAAATTGGCGGGAAAGGAGTTCGAAAATTGTTACAAGAAAGACTACAAGAGGCCGATGACGAAGAGGAAATTTCACTTCTAGAATCAGCTCTTGATAATTTAGATTTCAACGAAGGAACTCATGACATGGCATTATTGGGTGATGAAGAAGAAGATAATGATGAATTATTTGATGATAATTTAGATGATGATATTGACGAAGATATTTTCGACTTTGATGAAGACGAAGATGATTTCCTTGACGATTTAGATGATGAAGATTTTGATGATTTTCTTGACGAGGAAGATGAAGATTACGACTTTCTCGACGAGGAAGATGAAGATGATTTGTGGGGGTAAATAGTTTTGATAAGCTACAATCGGTTTAATCTAGTCTTATAAAACCCACCTTTTATAATTCCCCATGCCCTCATTATTGTACCTTTGGAGTATATTGCCTTTGTTATTTTTTTCTTTTACCATCAACCTTGGAGAGATTTCATCAAGTGAAAAAGGCTCTCTTAATGTATATGAATTTCAAGAAGAATATTACCTTGAACTTACTAACACAAAGATTG